>CANRAK010000001.1 GCA_947628575.1 uncultured Clostridia bacterium
ACAAAGAATGCCCATGATTCTGAGAAGTTTGGTCTTAAAACAACAACTCTGGAACCATCTTTCATTTCATTTATTTTGTAACCTACTGATTCAGATAATTGACCTGGATTATTATATTTATATATGTTTTGACATACTCTTTTTAGCTCAGCTTCACTACCAAATGATAAGAAAGATAAATATGTAGCTTTACCTTTATAGAATATCCATACTGAGTCGTATGACATTGGTATTTTAGCTTCATTCATCTGTGTTATATAATCATCCATATCTGTCAATTGATCAAGAAATGATGGTGGAATACCTGATACACCACCAGATACACCATCGATATTCATATCTCTTATATCATCTACTACACTATATCCTTTGTATTCCTGATAAACTCTTTGTACAACAATTTCTAGTTTATCCTCAAAAGATAAAGTCTCAGGTGATACCTCATCTGTAAATATATCATCTATTTCTTTTGCTGTAATAACATAAGATGGTACTGTAGAATCAAATTCATATTTTGGATAATCTAATGCGTATTTTGTTATTATCTTAGTTAATGCTTCTGCTTTATATGTCTTTTTGTATATATGCATTAATATTTCAAATTTATCTTGTGATGTTAGTTCATTAAAATTATTAAATGGTATTGCGTGATTTATATTAAAATTATTTACTTTATAATCATTTTTTAATAAATCAAACATTAATGATTTAACATATTTTTTATCATTAGCATCTGCATACCCTGCACCTTTTAATGCTCTTTTTAATTCATATTTAACATTTTTTCTTCTTTCAAATTCTTCTTCAGATAATGCTAAATCATATAGGTTCATTCTTGTAATCTCATCAAATTGCTTCTTTATATAATTTTGCATAGCAGAAAGACTATATGTTGTCTTTTCTCTTGTTAAACTATCTTCTACCATCTGATCTGCTCCAGATTTTTTTACTCTATAGTAGAAAAATCCAGCTATAAATGCTAGTAAAAGTAATATTAACAAAATATTAAATATAAATGCAACTGACATCATATCACCCCTCTTACTTTTTTACTCTTTTATTTTTAATGTTTTAACAATTTCCTCAACTATTTCTGTTGTTCTTAATATAAATTCACCATTATAATCTTTAGCAGGTGCATTTATATTTTTGTATAAAAAGTCTAATATATTTCCATCATTGCACGCATCTGCAAATAGATAATTATGTGGTAATACATACAATGGTTCAGGTAATTTATATTTTAATTTTACATTAAATATATTATACCTTGATCCACTTTCATAATTTCCAAGTGTGTATATTATCTTTTTATTTTTTAGACTATCTAAACTCTCAACTTTTTTTAATACATTAGTTAGTCTTTCTATTTCTTGTGGTATAACACAAACAACAATATCTGCTTGCTCTAATACTCTAATTGTACTGTCATCTGTTGTAGTTTTAGGTAAATCTATAAAAACTAAATCGTATACTTCATCTGCATTTTTTGCTATAAGTGGCATACTTAGTAAATTTTCTCTCTCCTCAGTTACTGTATTAGCAATCGCACTATATAGTATATCTAATCTTCCTTTTAGAACTGGCTTTGAATAGTTTTGTATTATATCTGGAGATAGTTTATTACTTTTAATTAAACGCATAATAGCATTCATTCCTAAATTAGTATCATTAAAACTGTTAGCATTTACTAAGTCATCATATAATGTGAAAGCTGATGCTATTTTCTTTGAATTCGAATTTGCATCAATTAATAGTCCACTTGTCTTATGTGTTATCCCCATTAATGAACTTACTGCGATAGCTGTATGTGTACTTCCGCTTGTTCCTTGTTCTGGGCTCCAAAAAACAATTTTTGCCATTAATTTTTCCTCCTTTTAATTTGTTTTTGTATTTCTTTTGATGACTCATCACCTAATAACTTTGAAACAAATTCAGACATATAGTATAAATAAGTTTTAGTATGTCTTTTTATATCTATAAGTCCACTAAATTGAGAGTCTATATTAATCATTGTATCTTGTTCATCATTACTTATATCATATACCTCATCAGTCCATTTTACTGCATAGTTAGATATCTTATCTTCTAAGTATGTAGTAGCCGCTCTAGACATATATGCACGATATAACACTTTAGAAAATTCAAGCTCACTTTCTGGATTAAGTTCTCTCATTTTTCTTACTAATTCCTCATTTTTATTTACAGATACCAAATTAGTATCTATAAACATATATGCCTTATTTGTAGCTAGTGAATTAAACTTTTCATACATCTGTGCATTTTCTATATCTATGATAACGTAACTATATAAGTTTATATCTATATTTTTTTCTTGCATATATTCTTCAACTTCTTGATAAGAATCAAAGCCTATTGCAAAATCTACCTCAGCATATTGTGTTATATACTTGTCTTTATTTTCTATTGCTGGAATTATATATTTATATTTCTTATCTGCAGTAGCATCTATTACTAAAGCTGACCTATCCATTATATTTAATGTTTTTGCTACAGCAATTACGAAATCATATTTATCTACATATCCATACATTCCAATTACTTGCATCTAGTTACCTCCATTAATTAACTCCTTCTAATAAGTTTTCTCTTTCTGTTTGTTGAGTAATAATTGATTGTTGTGCACCAGTAACAACATTTTCATAATTATCATTATTTTGTGATTTATAATTTTTAATACCACTTTCAATTGTTGATCTAGCTTCTGCATTTAATCTTGATAACTCTTGTTTAGCATTTGTTAATAGATATTGATTTGATTTCATTGCATTCATAACTTGTGAATTTGGTTGATAGTTTTGAGTAGTTTTTGTTGCTGCATTAGCAAAGTTTTTATACTCAATTATTAAATTTAATATTTCTGAAGCTGCTTCTTCTTCTTTCATCTTAGATATTTTCTTCCAATCATCTTGGATTTTTGTTTGAATATATCCTCTTGTTTCACTTTCAATGTCATCTGTTTTTTTAACTTGTGCATCACTATCTGCATATCTTAAAGCATATAGTTTTGAGCCACTATATAGATATGAATCTACAGTTGCACAGTTTAATAGTTGAATTTCATCTTCAGATAAAGTGCACCAAAAAGTTGTATCATATATTTTATCTATAGTCTTTTGAGCAAGTACGATATAATCTGTACCATTAGGATACATTATTCTAATATCTACTGTATCACCTTCTACTAAGTCACTAGGCATAAGTACAGAATTTATCTCTACATTTCTTACGTCAGCAGCTACTACTGTATCACTTACCATATCTCTTGTAATTGGTACTTTTGCAGCTATACTATATTTAGCTGTAAGTCCTACTACTTCTGTAGCATTAACTACTCCTGTTGGTACAGTTTGGTTATTTACATTAACAGTTTCAATCATATCATTAGTTATAATCTCCCCCTGTACTATATTCTTTTTTAATACTGCAACTGGTGTAGTATAGTTTTTTATATAATTTTTATTAGTACCATTTCTATATGATCTTATAGTGAAAAATGACCATACTAATACTCCAACAGCTATTACAATACCTGCACTTGCACCAATAATTATTCCTTGTATTGTTTTCTTTTTTATTTGACTCATTCCTATCATTTGTTATCAACCTCCATAACATAAAAGCCTTATTTTTCGCTTATTTTCCTTTTATAAGTATATCTCTAAACGCCTAAAAAATCAACCGCGATAAAACAAAATAAATGTCGCATTCCAAATTGAAACAAAAATGTAATTCATACGTAATTTGGCTGAATTATTTAATTGTAACTTATTGTAGAAAAAAGATTTTTTTATAATTATGTTTACATTTTAAATAAACAAAAAAAAGCTAATTACTTTTTTTGTAAATTAGCTTTTTTGTGTATTTCGCATAAAAAATACGTTTAATATATAATTAACATACTCGTCTATACTAGATTTTTCAACATTATTGTTTGCTATTATATCGCTCTCCCCTATTTTTTCGTTACTTTCTTTATCATATATTTCTATTTTTCCAACTACAGTTCCTTCTGTTATTGGCGCAACTAATGCTTCGTTATATGTAATTATTTGCTGTGTATCTATTTTCTTACCCTTATTCATTAATTTGTATATATCATCTTGTATTCTAGTTTCAAGCTTTTTATCTATATTTTTATTAATATTAATTTCTTCTAATATAGTGTTTGAAGAGCATATTTTCTTACTCTCATAATTTGCAAAAGCATAGTCTAACATATTTCTTATTTCTTCATTTCTTATATCTGACGTTGGTGCTTTAAGTGCAACCGCTATAAATGTTGTATCTAGACGTGTTGCAGTTGCTACTAAGTTATATAGTGCTTGAGATGTGTAGCCTGTTTTTAGTCCTGTTGCTCCATCATAGTACCTAATTAATTTATTTGTATTACTTAGTCCAAACTCGCCATTTCTTAATGTATCCATCCAAATAGAAGTATAGTTTAATATATTTGGATGCTTTGTTATTAGTTCTCTTGCTATTATTGCTATATCTTTTGCACTCATATAATGTCCTTCTTCGTCTATTCCATGTGGATTCATAAAATGGGTATTTTCTAGTCCGAGTTCTTCAGCCTTTGCATTCATCATATTAACAAAATTTTCTTCACTTCCACCTAAAAGCTCTGCAACAGCCATTGTTACATCATTTGCACTACTTATTGTAATAGCTTTTAATGCCTCATCAATTGTTAATTCTTCGCCTTCTTTAAACCATATCTGAGAACCACCCATCTGGGACGCTTTCTTACTGCATGTTACCTTATCTTCATAGCTTAGTGCACCTGAATCTATTTGTTCCATAAGTAATAACAAAGTCATTATTTTTGTAACAGAAGCAGGTAGCATTCTTTCATTTTCATTATTTGCATATAATATTTCACCAGTAGTAGGCTCTATTAATACCTGAGCATGAGATTGAAATTCAAAGCTTGGAGTTGCAACAGTAGATATACTACTTTGCATTTGTGGCTTGTTTTTCACCTCGTACAAGTATTTAGCACCTAGTACATAATTTATATTTATTACATTTATGATAATTACCGAAATAACTAATTTAGACAATTTATTCAAAAAACCACCTCAATATATAATATTAATTGTATAAAGGTAATAGAACAAATTGTAATATTTTTTATACTAATTAACTATATAATCTGTGGCAATTTGTATTACTTTTTCAATTTCACCAGGTTTCTTAAATCTATGATCTGCTCCTTCTATTTTTACAAGTTTAACTTTATCTTTAAATTTATTTTCAAACTGTATAGAATATTTAATTGGTGCCATATCATCTTCTGTTCCATGTATAATTAATATATTATTTTTCAAGTTGTAGTTGTTTATATAATCATTTTTCTTTAGTTCGTCATAAAATTTAAGTTTTACATTTAGCATTCTTCTAAATCCAACTAGCAGTTCCCCTTGTTTAATAAATATATCTTTATTTTCTTTTAATATACTATCTTCAAACGTTTTTTGCATATTTATAGCTGGACACCTAAATACTATTTTATTATATACATTATTACTATTTCTTAACTTTTCTAGAACAACATTTGCACCATAACTACTAGCAAAAAGTCCTATTTGTGCATTTTTAAAATTATCCATTACATACTTTTCTACATCATTAAGGTCATTTACACAATTTTCTAATGTAAAATATTCTCCATCAGTCTCACTTTTTCCATGTCCTGGAAAATCTAAAGTTATAACGCAATAATTATATTTTTCTAAACTATTTGCAAGTTTTAGAATTACTGAACTATCTTTATCCCCACAAAAGCCGTGACATGCTATTATAACGTTTTTTATATCCACATTATCCACATTTTCTGGTAAAAACTCATAACAGGATATTTTGTAGTTATTTTTAGACGAATTTATATTTATCTCTAATCTTATCATATTATTTTTTCTCCCTAAAAAAACTGCTATTAAAAATAGCAGTTCATATTATTTTACTCTTCTTCCTTAACTACTTCAGCTTTAACTTCATTATTTTCTTTTAAAGCTTTTTTCTTAAGGTATGTATTAATTTCAGTAGTATTTCTACACATTACTATTGTAATTAATGAGAATTCATAAATTACTCTAATAAGTATATTTCCACCTATTAGCATAAGTACAAAGCCCCAGAAAGAAGTTCCTATTAAAGTAAATGAAGATAATGTTATCCATATTGCAAATATTAAATATGTTATTTTTAATACTGTTTCTAATAACATTTTTTTGAAAGTTAATGTATCATAAAGCCATCCTAATACACCTTCGAATTTTCCGTCATTTTTCTTACTTAAAAAAGTAAAATATAAAACGATACCGCCAACTAATGCAACAAGTAGTGCAACAATTCCCCATATTGCAGTATCCATAGCAGCTCCTGCTGATTTAGTAAGTGCACTTGCAGCAGAGCTTGAGTCATATAAACTTGAACTATACATAAATTCGCCTCCTTGCTATACTTATACCATAAAATTCACATTTAATCAACATAAATGTTTAATTTTTTGTATGGTATTTCTACTTCAAATGTTCCCGCAACAAATGGTGCTACTGTATATCCATTAAATATAACTATAATTCCATTTTCAGTTAAGATAAAATTACTATAATTTTCTGCTTTAGTATCTAATCCTTTTTCTAGCCATTCTTTATTAGAATACTCTTTAATCTTTGAGTTTTCCTCTAGTTTACTTTTACACTCTTTCTGCAAGATATCTAACACATCTTCCTGTTTTTTTCTTAAATAGTTAATGTCTATAATTTCATCATTTTTATGTACAACTGTAAAATATTCCTCTATCTCATGAGTAACTCCTACATTACTTTTTACATTGAACTTAAAGCTCATAAATTCATTATATTCATAAGTTTCAAATGATATTTCTAAATATTTATCCTTTCCATTATATGTTGAATTGTTAAATTCATTTATATAGCTATCTATTCTTTTTAAAATAACATTATTTACATTTTCATATTTAGTCACAGGATAAAATACATTTATATCTGACGTGCTTGTATTTTCTTTTATATTTTCAATATGAAATTTATCTGTATTACTTGTAACGTCTTTTACTTCTATAACAGCCTTCTTATTTGAGACTATAGCAGAAGATGCTATAATTACTAAAAACAAAAAAAGAGCAAGTAATTGTTTATGGTTCATATTATCACCTAAAACATTATATGCTCTTTTATATAATTTATTATTTATTTTTCATTAAAATCAAAAGGATCAGTTAAAAATGATGTTGCTTTCTTTATAACTTCTATGCCATCAATATAGCATATTACATCTATATCTTTGCACATATCAATCATGTACTGTAAACATATTCCACATGGTGTAAGTGTCTTATCTAGCTCATCACTGTCTGCTTTTTTTCCAACAACTGCAATAGCTTTGAATTCTTTATCTCCATGAGAAATTGCATTTTGAATTGCATTTCTTTCAGCACATATAGATAAGTTAGGTATATTTTTATCCTCAACATTAACTCCAATATATACAGTTCCACTTTTAGCAAGTAATGCTGCTCCTACATTATAGTTTGAAATAGGTGCATAAGCATTATTACATGCCTTTTTAGCTATATTTATTAAATCTTTTTGTGTCATTATATATTCCTCCTAAAAGTTTAATTTGTTTATTATATCTGGTCCAATTAGCACTATTTGATATGTTATAAGGACTAGTATTATACCTAGTAATGCACTATATATCATATTAATAGTCTTAGCTTTAGTGTTTGATACTTTCATTCCAAATATCATAAAGCTTAATATTCCACATATTGTTGCAACTAAGAAACTTTTAGTTATAATAATTGCATAAGTAGAAAGTCCAAATGATAATGCAATGTTTAAGCTAGGACCTGTATGTGCATAATTTTCTCCTCTTCCAAAAAAGCCTTTCAAAATAACTATAAATATTGCTATCATAAATATAATAGTAAATAGTATATGTGAATTTGATGCAAATATTGACGAGATTATAGCAGTAGTAGCATTTTTAAGCTTGTCCGCATATAGGAAGTATGCTACAACAACAGATATAGTAGATGAAATTAATACTCCACCTGCAGCTATATCTTTTGCTGCTTTTGCTCTATCATCGTATTTATCTGTAACAATGTCTACTATATATTCAGCAACCGAATTCATCATTTCAGAAAATATAACAAATCCTATTGTTAAACATAAGCATACAAATTCAACTTTACTAAATCCTAATACGATAGCTCCTAGTAGCACACAGATTGCTACTAAATAGTCTATTCTTAAATTTCTCTCAGTTTTAAATGCTCTAATAACACCATCAATAGAATGACCCATTGCAGTAAAAAAGTTTTTGTTTTTTACATCCTTTAATTTTTCTAAGTTTTCTTCTCTCTTTTCTTCTTTTTTTTGTTGGTCAACACTATTCTTCAATTTTACCAACTCCTATTTTCTTTAAAATTTTTTCCTCTAGAGCTCTCATTTCTACTTTTTCTTCTAGTATTTCATGATCATAGCCTAATAAATGACAAACTCCATGTGTAATCATATATAACATTTCTCTTAGTATACCTGTATTATACTCTAGTGCATGTTCTTTTAATACATCTATACAAATTATTATATCTCCAAGCTCTATTTCTTTCATCTTTTTGCTTTCTTCAGTATTTGAAAAACAATTTATTTCTTCTCTTGAAAATATAGGGAAAGATAATACATCTGTTGCTTTATCTATATTTCTATATTCCTTATTTATCTTTTGTATAGTTTCTTTATCTACTGCGTTTATTGAAATAGAAACATTTTCATTATCTATATTTTTTTCTTCTAAAGCTGTCTCTACAATAACGTTAATGTCTTGAGTTATATTTTTATCACATTCATCTTGAATACATTTTACTAGATTTTCATCTAGGTCTATATTTATTCTGTTCATTTTATACCCTTTCTCTAAAATATCCTACTTCTTCTCTTACATCAAAAACTACCCTTACATTAATTTTTTCTTCATCTTCACTATCTATTATAATTTCTTTGTTTATAATTTGTGGATTTCTTAAATTAGGTAGAATTTCTGTTTCCATATAATTTTGTGCATCACTGTCTATACTAGTCATTATATTTTCACGTGTTCTTTTAACAGTTTTTAAATTGTATATTCTAAATTTATATGTAGAAAAAGCTATCTTATTTCCAAATAATTTAAATTCATTGCTATTTTTAATTATATCATACTTTAATGATTTATCCAAATAGTTTATATAATTTTCCTTATCATTTATATCAATTCCTATACTATATTTATTCTCACCGGTATATTCTTTCTCTTCAATTGTATAATTATATACACTCTTATATTCGTACTGTGTCTTTAATATTATTTGACCTTTTGCTGTAACATCCTTTGTATCTAAAAAATCGCTATAAATCTTTCCTTCAATTAAAATTCTACCTTCCTCAACATAGTCGCCTGCTTTAAGTATAGGTGTTCCATTTTCTACTACTATTTTATCTATTGTACCACTTTTATCTGATATTATATCTCCTATAGAATCTTCATTTATAGCGGTATCTGGTAGTTTTGTTTTTTCAACAATCTTTACATTAGCCTTTGTTCCTTCTATATCTATTCCAGCCCATGCTATATCTGGAAGCTCAACTCTTAGTGAATTAATAACTTTCTTTGTTTTAATTCCCACCTTATTTTTCCCTATATAAATTCCTGATTCTTTTAGAGCATTATATATCTTTTCAGTAGATATATATGAATTTCCAGATATTTCTATATCCCATATAAACGTTGTTGAAAATATACTTAAACAAATAAATAAAATAAGTAAAATAAAGGCAATAGCTCTTTTTCTATATTTAAAAATCTCAAAGTATAAACCTCTTTTAGATATTATTTTTACTTTACATTTCGTTTTTCTTGCAATGCTTTTTAATTTTTTAAAATCTTTTATAGCTATAGTAAACCTAACTATTCCACTTACAATATTTTTTATATTCCATATTTTTATATTATTTATTCTACACAAGTTAATAAATCGCTCTGTAAAAAATCCTTGTATCTCTACTTCTACTATACCTTTTATTCTTTTAATTCCATCTTCTAATTCCATATATCTCCTATCTTTTTATATATCCAATATTACTTATCTGTCCAGATATTAGTAGTTCTGTATCACTAATATCATTTATATTTAAATCTTTACCATCTAAAATAATGTATATGTTATTGGTCTGAATTTTAATATAGTTATCATAATAATCTACTATATTATTGTATCCTTCAACTAATAGCTCTTTATTCTCAATCATAGTTATCTTAGTATAGTCATATACTAACTCATCTGGAAGATTTAATTTTTCTAAAAACTTCTCTTTAGCAACAGATATCTTGCTTTTAAAATTTATCTTTTTTAAAAATTTCTTTCCTTCTTTACTTCTATTACTCAAAAATTATCACTCCCATTAAATTATATTTTTATATATTACATTTTATTCTACATATAAATAATTATGTTATTTAGTAATAGCTTTTTGCTTTAAATATTGACAAATACAAATTTTTGTAGTAGTATTTACTTATTGACTTGGAGGAAATTATGATTAAAATTGCACTTTGTGACGATAATCTAGAATCTATTGTAACTTTGCAAAAAATGTTAGAGTCTGAAATAATTGAGCAAAAACTTGAAGCTGAGATATGCTTAGTTACAGATAAACAAGAAGAAATTGAAAAAAACATAATTAATAATAGCATAGATATACTAATACTAGATGTTGAATTTAAAAATGGCGATTTAAATGGTATTGAATTTGCTAAAAAACTTAGGAAATATAACAAAGAATTTTATCTTATATTTTTATCTGCACACCAAAGATTTTTATATCCTGCACTAGTAACAAAGATTTTTGATTATATAGTAAAGCCAGCAAATAAAGATACAATACACGACTTGGTTTATAGGATAAAAGATGAATTTAGTTCTAATACTAGCCTATTTGTACAAATTAATAAGTGGCAATCTATTAAAGCTAGTGAGATAATATATATGGAAAAAAGCATAAATAGAACAATTATTACTACAACTAGTGGAAAAATATCTTGTACTAAAACATTAGATAAAATGCAAGACTGTCTGCCAGATAACTTTGTAAGATGCCATCGTTCATTTATTATTAATAAAAATAAAATTATATCTATAGATAAAAAAGAGAAAGAAGTAATTTTAGAAAATAATCTTTCTTGTCCAATAAATAACAAGTTTGAAACATAAAAAAATACGCTACATTAAAAAATGTAACGTATTTTTTTCTTTTATTATTTTTCAACAACTAATTTTCCATCAAATGTATATA
The DNA here is from genome assembly GCA_947628575.1 of uncultured Clostridia bacterium. GTDB lineage: Bacteria > Bacillota > Clostridia > TANB77 > CAG-465 > CAG-465. The sequence continues at coordinate 11,394 of CANRAK010000001.1, forward strand.
ATCCATTAGTTAGTTCAACTATATTTACAGTTTCATCTCTATTTACATAGTCTGCTGATTGATATGTAAATGTTTGTTTTCCTGTTTCTATGCTATACACTGCAACGTTTCCTTCGTTTTCAATTGCAGCATATTTTTCTGCATAAAATGCTTTCTTACCAGTAGCTTTTTCTACAATTACTTTTCCATCATTGTTAACTACAGATACTGTATTATCTACATTATTCTCAATTACTAGATACTCTTTATTTGCTGTAATTTCATCTGCATCAGTAAGTTGAATTTCTTTCTTATTTCCTAGTAATAATGTTCTTGTAGCTACTCCTTGTGAATCATATTTAGTAAGGATTAAACCTGCTCCTTTTTGTGTATAATCACTTATATTATCTATAACTTTATGACCTTTAAAATCATAAGCTTCTAATTTATTACTAGAAGTTATAGGAGTTAGCATTAGGTATTGTAATTTATCTATACTATTTCCTGTATATTCATATCCTTCAACTTTTGTTTCCTTCTTATTTTCATTAATTATCTTTACGCTATCTTCTTCATTTACTATGAAGTATATATTATCATCTATGTCTTTAACAGGAATTATTCTTGAAGTACTTTCTAATACTTTCTTAAAGTTTGTATCATATACTGTATATTGATATTCTCTTGTTCCAGATGTAGCATTTCTTTGCTCTATAACAACGTATTTTTTAAAGTATACTCTTGCATCAGAAGTATAATCTTGTGAAACGTCTATTTCTTCTTTTAATTTTAATTTGTTATCATAGAAAGATATTTTTCCATCAGTTTTTAATACATTATATGAGAAGTTAACATCTTGAATATCTTTAAATAGCTCTTCTCCTGTTACTAAATCAAAATATCTTCTAACATTATCTACAGATATGTATATTACACTATCATAATCACTGTTAAATTTATTAGAATATGATATGCTATGTAGCGCACTATCTGTATCCATTAATACTTTTCCTGTTTCACTTATAAAATAATATTTATTATCTTTTTGACATTCAAATATTACTTCAGTTGCTTCTTGTACAGTAGTTATAGATATATAACTATATTCTGGTTCTATTATTGTTTTACCTTTATAGTCTATAACACCGTAGTTTCCATCTTTTTCTACTTTATAATACTTACCACCAATTACTTGTATTATACTACTATATTCTCCAAATTTTACTACTTGTTTGTTACTCTTATTTATTAATGCCATTGGGTTTGGTCCTGAACCATCTTCGTTAGCTTTAGATACACATGTAACATCATAGTAGAAATCATTCATTGATGTATATCCTTCATAAGTTTTTACATTACCGTCTAAATCAACAAATGTATATGTATTATCTTTTACATTTACCATTTTTTGGTATCCAATTAATCCTTCTTCATTCTTATTAGTTTTCATACAAGCTTTAATTAGTACAACTAATACGATAGCGACTACTATTAATATAGCTAAACGTACTATTGGTCTTCTTAAAATATCACCTATTTTTATATTGGCTTTTTTAGTTGTTGCTCTACTTTTTTGATTTGTTATTTCGCTCATTTTATACCTCTTTTCTTTTAAACCAAATTATATGTATATCGTACACTATTTTATATTTTTTGTCAATATTTTCCATATATTCACACAATTATATTTTTATCTTTTTTCCGCCGTTATTTTCATATATAAGATATAGATTTTCTTTGCTAAAATTATCCTTAAATTCAAATCTAATATTACCATTATTGATTTCGTTTTCTACTAAGCTATTTAGTTTTAATGAATTATTACCTACTGTATATTTAGGATAGTATATTTCATTATTTAAGGAATCATATATATAAAAATTATATAAAGATAATTTAACATCCGCCTTATTCACTATTATGTCCATATTAACGTCACATATATTTCCATCTATTATTTTATTATTTACTTTTAAATTTACTTTATCCTCTATCTCTATACTTTTGCCTAATTTATATTCGTTATAATTATCTAATTCATATTTATAACTATTATTAATATTATTACCATTTTTTAAATTCATATTAAAAAATTCAATATTTACTAATGTAGAAACGCTTATAGCTACAACTATAACAATTGTTGATATAACTGCTACCTCTTTTTTCTTTACATTTTGTTTATCTTTTAAAAGTAGCATAATGAAAACTATACAAAATAGCGCACCTATAAACGTTATAGCTATTCCAAACAATGGTATAAATGAAAATATAAATGAAATTATTGCTAATATTAGCGTTAATAAACTCATAATATCCTCCTATTATATTTTATAATCATCAAAAATTGTACTATTATCTAGCATCCATTCTATTTGTTCCTTAGCTGTATATGTGCTAGTATATAATACATCTAAGATTTGATCTACTTCTTTTTGAAATAATCTTTTATAATTATCTCTTACATGTATTATATAATCATACATGTACCACTTCTTATCTAACTTTACTTTCTTATACTTAAGCATCTTCTTAAAGTGCTTTTTATAACATTCAATTAAAATTTGTTTGGCTTCTTCATATTGCTTTTTACTAGTTTGCCTCTTTATCTTTTTTTCTAACTTAATACTATTCATACAACCACTAAGAAAACTATATCATAAAAAGTAAACTTAGACAAGAAAAAATACTCCATTTTCATGAAGTATTTTAACTATATTTTATATTGTTTATGCTTTCTTAATTTTTTTAACTAAGTTATCTAATGAATACCATAGATTTGATGCAACAAATATTGAAGAGAAAGCTCCTTCTATTATACCAATGCTAAGTGGTATTGCAAATTCTTTTAATGTTTCTTGGTCATTTATAATTGCAAATATAAGTACTGTACCAATAGCAGTTAAAGTTGTAAGAGAAGTAACTATTGTTCTCTTTAGTGTTTGGTTAACACTATTATTTATTACTTCAGCAGTATTATTAGATTTTGTAACTAATCTTTTATTTTCTCTTATTCTATCATAAATTATAATTGTAGCATTAATTGAGTAACCAATTATTGTTAATATAACTGCAACAAATGTTGAGTTGATTGGGAACTTAAATACGCCATATACAGCAAATAAGAATGAAACATCACACATTAATGTTGCTACTGCTGAAAAAGCTGCTGTATAACCTAAAGTTCTAAATCTAATAGCAATATATACTAGTAATAATACTATTGATACTACTACAGCAATAATTGCTGAATTTAATAAGTCTTTACCATAAGAAGCCTGTACATTTTTACTTGTTGCCTCTCCCATATTAGTGTATTTTTGTCCTAATGCAGTTATTACTTCATCTGCTGTTTCTTCAGATATTATTTGAGTTGTAATAGATACTGCATTATTTCCACCACTTGTTGTTTGTACTTCAGGTGTTTGACCTGTTACTTGTGAAACAATATCATTTATATCACTAACTGAATATTCTTCATTTAGTTCTACTTGTATTCTTGTACCACCTTTAAAGTCTATATCAAACTTATATCCAGATACAAATCCATATATTATTCCTGCTAAGATTATTACTAAAAAGGCAATTAAAATAACATTTTTATTTTTTACGTAATCAAAATTAAACTTCATGTTACTCTACCTCCTTTTTTAATCCAAATAGGAAAGTTCCTTTATTTGCCATAGGCATAAATTGTTTTAGTATCCATTTTGTAATAACAACTGCTGTAAATAAACTTAAAATTATACCAATTGCTAGTACAATACCAAATCCTTTAACCATTCCTGAGCCTAGGATATATAATACTAAAGCAACTATTATTGTTGTAATGTTTCCATCAACAATTGTGCTCATAGCATTTTTAAAGCTCTTATCAAAAGCTTTCTTATATGCAAGCTTTTTAGCTAATTCTTCTTTTAATCTTTCATAAATAATTACATTTGCATCTACAGCCATACCTATAGATAAGATTAATCCTGCTATACCAGATAATGTTAATGTAGTACCTGTATTAGCAATAATTAGTAATAATATTGATGTATATATCATAAGTGAAATTGTAGATACAATTCCAGGTAGTCTATATATTACTATCATAATTACACATATTAATATTAAAGCAATTATTCCAGCTTTAACACTAACATCTAAAGCATGTTGTCCTACATAAGGTCCTATATATTCTTTATTTATAACATTTAAACTAAATGGTAAACTTCCTGAATCAATTAACATAGCATATTCTTCTGCTATTTCTTTCTTTTCAGCATTAGTTCCTTGACCTACTGTTATAATTGCTGTTGAAGAATCTATTTTTGAATTAACAACAGGTGAAGTAATACATTCATCATCTAAATAAATAGGCATTTCTTTATTTACTAAATTTCCTGTTGCTTCAGCAAATTTCTTTGTACCATCACTACTAAAAGTTAGTACAACATGTGGATTAGGCATACCTGTATTATCTGTAGGGTCATCACTATATTTAGCAGAAACTATATCATCCCCTTCTAATAATACATTTCCATCAGGGTCTCTAAATTGTATTACTGCTGTTTTATCTAATCCTTCTACAGCTGCTAAGGGATCTACTGTTGTATCACTAGTATCTGTTGGTATTTCAACATTTATTTGATTTGTATTTGTATCAAGTCTAATAATATAATCATAGATGTTCTTAGCTTCTAATCTTTTTTGTATAACTGTTTTTGATTTTTCTAAATCGTCAGCTGTAATTTCTTTTCCATCTTCTACTTGAGCTTCATATACAATAGTTACACCACCATTGATATCTAGTCCAAATTTGATATCTCTTGCACTATGGATAATAGTTTTATCTCCTATTTTAATTCCAAATAAAGCAAGGTAACCTAAAAGAACCATTACAGCAATAGAAATTACTATTTTAATAATATTACCTTTCTTCAATTAAATCCCTCCTATAACAATTGTTATTATACTATTTTTAAATAGCATAGTCAACAAAAAGCTACATGAAAGTAGCTTTTTTTCTTAATTTTTATCTAATGGATCTATGTCACTTTCTGCATTTATTTCATTATATGTCTCATTCTTACTCATAGCATTTTGTAGGTCGATTTCTTGATTTCTAGTTGTATCTTCAATTATTGGTGAGGATACAATATTTCCATTATGTATTATGCTCTCAATGTTATTATAATGTAGTTGTGTATCTTTTATTGCATATATTACTGTTGCACTTCCTGTACCTTTTTCTGCATTTGTATAGATAATTATAACTCCATAATTTAGTATTCTATCAAATATAGTTCTTCGTATCTCTACTTCTCTAATATTTGAATATTCAATTGTCTTTCTTGTTTGATTTAAAAATGTATTTTCAAATATTATACAATCTTTATAAAATTTATAGCTAATTCCCTTATACTCAAGTACTTGGAATATTACTCTAACAATAAATAGAATTATTGAAAATACTATAGCTATGTCTATAATTATGTTGCAGATATTATACATCATAACAAACATTTCATTATTTAATGACTCTACATAGTTTCCAGCCATAATTAGTACTATTTTTATAATTATAGCAAGAATTGTAGACATTAAAGCAGACTTCATCTTTCTACCTGTCGGCATAAACATTTCATAGATAAAATCAAACTTTGGTTTTAACTCATATAAAAGTTCACCTTTTTCTTCCATATAAACACCTCACAAAATATAATTTATTCTTCAATTACTGTTCCTATATTTTCGCCACTTACAACTCTTTTAATAGAGTCTTTATCATTTAAGGCAAATACAAGTATAGGAATTTTATTTTCCATACATAAAGTTATAGCTGTTGTATCCATAACCCCTAATTTTTCATTTATAGATTGCATATAAGTTACCTTATCATATTTAACTGCATCGCTGTATTTTTTAGGGTCTTTGTTATACACACCATCAACATTTTTTGCAAGTAATATTACATCTGAGTCCATCTCTACAGCTCTTAGTGCAGCAGCTGAATCTGTTGTGAAAAATGGGCTTCCTGTACCACATGCAAATATAACTATTCTTCCTTTTTCTAGATGTCTAACTGCTCTTCTTCTAATATATGGTTCAGCTATTTGCTTCATCTCAATAGCTGTCTGTACTCTGGTATCTACTCCTTTTGTTTCAATCATTTCTTGTAATGCTAGTGCATTTAATGTAGTTGCAAGCATTCCCATATAATCTGCTGTTGTTCTTTGAATATACTCTTGACCATCTCTACCACGCCAAAAGTTTCCTGCTCCAATTACAACTGCAACCTCAACTCCTTGCTTATTTAAATCTACTAGTTGATTTGCAACTTTTTCAAGTTTTTTACTATCTATTCCTTTACCGTCTTCTTGACCTATTGCCTCACCACTTAATTTTATTAATATTCTCTTATACATCCTATTCCTCCGTAACTCATATTAAAATTATATCATTTATAATATTTAGTGTCAATTTTATATATGCGAAAAAAACTCGTAAAATAACTTTACGAGTTTTTACATATTAGCCATTAATTTGTTTCATAACTTCTTCAGCAAAGTTTTCTTCTTTTTTCTCTATTCCTTCGCCTCTTTCAAATCTAACAAATCTTCTAATAACTATATTTTCACCAATTTTTGCTATTAATTCTGTTAATAGTTGTCCTACTGTTTTATCTGGATCTTTAACAAATGGTTGATCAAGTAAACAGATTTCTGAATAGAATTTATCCATTCTTCCTTCAACTATTTTTTCAGCTATTGCTTCTGGTTTTCCTTCACTAATAGCTTTTTGTTTTTGTGCTTCTCTTTCTGCCTCAACTACTGTAGCAGGTACATCCTCACGTTTTACATATTGAGGAGCTGATGCTGCTATATGCATAGCAATATCTTTTACAAAGCTTTTAAATTCTTCATTAGTTGCAACAAAGTCTGTTTCAGAGTTAACTTCAACTAAAGCACCATATTTACCATTGTGAATGTATGCTTCAACTAGTCCTTCTGCAGCTGTTCTTCCAGCTTTTTTAGCAGCTTTTGCCATACCTTTTTGTTTTAAAAGCTCTATAGCTTTTTCAATATTTCCTTCAGCTTCTGTAAGGATTTTTTTGCAGTCCATTATTCCTGCACCAGTTCTATCTCTTAATTCTTTAACTTGCTCGGCTGTTATTGCCATATAAAGCACCCCCTATTATATATTAATATTATTCTTTTTCTTCTTTAACTTCTTCTGCCTCAGCTTCAGTTGTTTCTTCAGCTTTAGCTTCCTCAACTACTTCTTCTTTTTTGTTTTCTCTTTTAGTGTAATTTCTTCTATTGTTTTGTTTTGGTTTTCTCTCGATTTTATCAACGCCTTCTTTATCTACTAATTCTTGCATTGTTTCGATTTCTTCATCATCAATTGTAGTTAAGTTTCCTTCTTTTACTTCAATTACTGCATCTGCAATTTTTCCAGCTATTAAACTAACTGATCTTACTGCATCATCATTACCAGGTATAACCATATCTACATCTTCTGGATTACAGTTAGAATCTATTAAACCTATTGTTGGAATATTAAGTTTTCTAGCCTCTTTAGTACAAATGTACTCTTTTTTAGAGTCAGCTAAGAATATTAATGATGGAAGTTTTTCCATATTTTTAATACCACCTAAGTTAGTATTTAAAATTGTCATTTCTTTCTTTAATTTAATAACTTCTTTTTTTGGTAAAACTTCGAAAGTTCCATCTGCTTCCATTTTTTCTAATTCATTAAGTCTAGCTATTCTTGTTTTAATAGTAGCAAAGTTTGTTAATGTACCACCTAACCATCTGCTGTTAATATAATACATTCCACATCTTTCTGCTTCTTGTTTAATAGTTTCTTGGATTTGTTTTTTAGTTCCTACAAATAAAACTAATCCACCGTCTGCTACAACTTTTTTTGTTTCGTTGTATGCTTCTTGTAACTTCTTTAAAGTTTTTTGTAAATCTAAGATGTATATTCCATTTCTAGCTGTGAATATATATGGAGCCATTCTTGGATCCCATCTTTTTGTTTGGTGTCCAAAGTGTACACCAGCTTCTAGTAATGATTTCATTGGTATAATTGCCATTTTAAAATTCCTCCTTCTTTCTATCCTCCACAATTATCTTCATTTTACAATGTCCATATTGGAAGAAGTGTAAAACTCCAACTGTGTGTGTATTTGTATGTCAACTAGATATAACATACAGCGCTTTAATTATACCATAAAGTTACACGTTATGCAATCTTTTTACTAGAAAACATCTATAAAAATTCACTATTTTAGCAAAAAATAACACCATCTATAATGATGATGTTATTTTATATACTATAATGGTGTATCATTTTTAAATGCAGTAAGTATTGCCATTGCATCTACTGCAGAAAGTCCTGGCGTTCCATCTACATCTCCTAAATATAATTCTTCTTCAGTTGCATTTTGATTTTTAAATAATGTTAACACTTTAGATGCGTCTACTGCATCTACAACACCACTTTTATCTACATCTCCTTTTAGAAATACTATCTCTTTTATTTCAAAATTTGCAGTTGCTATTCCTTCTTTGTAGTTGTGTGTTTCTTTTGATACAGCTTTTACTGTATATGCACCTAATTCTGTTGGAACATCTGTTGTATATTTGCTATCTGGATCTGTTTGTTTCTTATAATAATACGTTAATTCTCCACCAGACTTGTTTGTTATAACTTTAACTTGTGGTAAATCTCCATATCTTACATCTGAACAACTTATTTCTAAGATATTATCTGCTTGCAAAATATTAAATTTTGCCCAGATTATTCTACTTGTATAATTATAATCTCTAGGAGTTGCAGATACATATACATAATATGTTCCTACCTCTGTAGGTTTTTGAGTAGTAGCACCATTAATATTTTTTGTAGTATTATATTTAATTACTGCCAGTTTACAACCAGCATTGTTTTCAATTAGTTCTAGATTTATATCCTCTCCATATTTAATATCACTAACTGAAATAGTAAAATCACTTTCTTTACTTGATATATTAAATTGCTTTTCTGCTGTACCAGAATACTGTCCCTTACCTGTTACAACAACTTTAGCATAAGGACTAATTGCTGTTATATTATTTTCGTATTTTACTGTATAGTCTACATCTCTTTTTAACTCTTTTCCACCATATAATACTAAAATTTCTGGTCTTTTTTCAGTGCCATCATATGTATAATAGTCTTCTTTAAGTACTATCATAGATGATAATATTTCATTACTATTAGTATCTATTATTTCATATTTTTTGTTATTTTCTGTTACCCAATTATATGCATAAGAATTAGCTTCAACATAATATACCACGTTATTACAATACGTAAATACATCTGGACTTAAATTCTTTATACTAGGTGGAATAATTGCAGCTGTTAAATATGAGCATGTAAAGAAAGAGCTCTTTGCAAAATTTGCATTACAGCCATCTTCTATAATTAGAGTTTGTATATATGCATTATTAAAGGCATTTTTTTCTACGGTTTTAACTGAAGCTGGTATATTTATTCCTCTTATACTACAATCTTTAAAAGCTTCTTCGCCTATTTCTTGAACATTTGGTCCTAGTTCCACTGATGTTACTTTTCTACACCTATAAAACGCTCTTTTTCTAATCTTTTTAACATTTTTATCTAACACTACTTTTCCTTCTGTTCCAGGAGTACATAGTATTACTTCAGATTTATCCTTATTATATAATATTCCTCCCTCAAATGTGAAATTTGGATTATCTGGACTGATATTTAACTGAGTAAGATTTTCACAATCTTCAAAAGCAGACTCACCTATTTCATAAAGAGTGGCAGGTATATTAACCGTAGTTAAGTCTTTGCACCTATCAAAAGCATTATCATATATTTTCTCGACATGATTAGGTAAAGTGACAGTTTTTATTACTTGTCCACCCACTGTAACAGCAAACGAAAAAGCAGAATCTGCTATTGATTTTACTTCCATTACTCTTGGGCCATCATAGAACTCTCTAGTAAATGTATCTGGAACGATAACATCCTCCTCGAATCCATCATACTGTAATAACGCAGGTTCATCTCCTTGAGCTATCCATCCAAATCTAAATCCGTCAGGCTCTTCTTCTATGTCATAGCTTCTTGGTGCTGATTCGTTATATCCTGCTTCAACAGTATATACTTTCCCATCTAAAATTGCAGAAACGTTTCTATGATTGCTAAGAAGTCCACCACTTTTATCTCCGTCATATCTTTCATAAGCTTTTATTCCTAACATTTCACTCATTTTAATTATGGTATGTGAACTTGCTATACAATCACCACTATGTATTAATGGATAATATCTATAATCTGGAGAAGTACCATAATCAAACTGTACAACATAGTCACAAATTTTTTCCATTTTTTCATAGTCACTCATTGTACTTGTTATATTTTCTGCTATATATTTTTCATATTCGTTTTCTATCCATTCGTCTAAATAATCTTTAACATTTACTGTAACGTAAAAATGCTCATTACCTACCCATGCATCAACAGTAGCAGTTGTTCTACCTTCTCCTGTTGGAGTAATCTTTCCATCTTCACTAAGTTTTAAATATACATACGCACCACTACTTAAAGTATATGTTGGTATAATATTAGTACCACTTACTTCTAATTTATACTCTGTTAGATAGTCATCTGGTATTGATACTCCATGCTCTTTAGCAGTATCACTTAAATACCACAATGTTACCTCTGTTGCATTTATACTTGCATTATTATTTGTAGCTATTACTACTTTAAAACTTATACCAATTAAAACAAGCAAAAATATAATTAAGCTTGCAACAATATTAGATTTTTTCATACACAAATCACCTATATTAATAACAACTCTATTATAGCATATTGAATTCTTTTACTCAATAATGTATATTACATTTTAAGAAAAAAAACGGTCTACCAAAAAGTAGACCATTTTATTTTTTACTCATTAAATACTGCTTCAAATTCTTCTCCTGTTATTTTCTCTTTTTCTATTAACATTTTTGCAACTTTATGAAGCTTTTCTATATTTTCTTTAAGTATTCTTTCTGCACTCTTATATGCATTCATAACTATACTTCTTATTTCTTCATCTATTTTTGATGCAGTATCTTCACTGTAATCCCTGTTATGTGATGCCATTTCTTTACCAAGAAATACTTCATCTTGTGAACCGCCAAAAGCGATCGGTCCAAGAGTTTCTGACATACCATATTTCATTACCATTTCTCTTGCTATTTTTGTTGCTCTTTCAATATCATTTGATGCACCTGTACTTATATCATCTAATACAAGTTGCTCTGCAACTCTACCGCCAAGTAGTGAAACAATATGTTCTTTCATCTCAGACTTAGAAGCATAGCTCTTATCTTCATTTGGTTTATACATTGTGTATCCACCAGCCATACCTCTTGGAATAATTGAAATCTCATGTATATTGTCATGAGTTGGTAAAAATCTTGCTACGACGGCATGACCTGCTTCATGGTATGCTGTAAGTTTCTTTTCTTTGTCACTTATAACTTTGCTCTTTTTCTCAGGTCCCATCATTACTTTTACCATTGCTTCTTCAACATCATTAATATCTATTGTCTTTTTATCTTTTCTAGCTGCAAGTAATACAGATTCATTTATCATATTCTCTAAATCTGCTCCACTAAATCCAGCAGTATTTTTAGCTATAACTTTAAAATCTATACCTTGTACAAAAGGTTTATTCTTAGCATGTAATTTTAAGATTTCTTCTCTTGCTCTTAAATCTGGAGTTCCAACAACTATTTGTCTATCAAATCTACCAGGTCTTAAAAGAGCAGGATCTAGTATATCTGGTCTGTTTGTAGCAGCCATTACTATTATACTTTCATGAGTTGCAAATCCGTCCATTTCAACTAGTAATTGGTTTAATGTTTGTTCTCTTTCATCATGTCCGCCGCCAAGACCAGCACCTCTATGACGACCTACAGCATCAATTTCATCTATAAATATGATACAAGGTGAATTTGCTTTTGCTTCTTTAAACATATCTCTAACACGTGATGCACCAACACCAACAAACATCTCAACGAAGTCTGAACCACTTATGCTAAAAAATGGTACATTTGCTTCTCCAGCAACAGCTTTTGCAAGTAATGTTTTACCAGTACCTGGTCCACCCACAAGTAATATACCTTTTGGAATTCTTGCGCCCATATCAATATATTTTTTAGGATTTTTTAAGAATTCCACTTCTTCTTGTAATTCTTCTTTTTCCTCATCTAGTCCAGCTACATCTGCAAAAGTAACTTTCTTAGGGGAATTTTTATCTATCTTCTGTGCTCTACTCTTTCCAAAATCCATAGCTTTACTATTGCTATCACTTGTTCTTCTTAATGCGTACATTAATATAAATAAAGTTCCAATTAGTAATAGTATGTTTGGAATATATGGTGCAAGAGCATCCATAATACCTTCCTGTGCTACAGAAAGTTCAAATTCTTGGTTAGTTATTCTATCTTGAACTGACTCTAAAAATGATGTTGTATTTGGTATATCTACAACTCGTGTTATATTTTCTTCATCTTTTAATAACACATTTGCAGTAAGTCTATCTATACCAAGTTCTATACTCTTTACATCTCCAGCTTCTATTTTTTGTATTAATTCTGTATAAGACATTTCCTTTATTTGATTAGAGTCTAAAGATGTTATTGCATAAATAGCTAATCCAATTAATACTATATATATTACTAGTGTTCTAATTGCGCTTTTTTTATTCATTTTATCTCCCTTCAATTTAGTATATAACAGCAATGTTTTTCTTTAATACTTCAATTGTAAACTTATTTCCAATTATATACTTCTTTCCTTTAATATTATTGTCTAATAGTTTTATAATATCCATTATATGTATATTTTCTATACCATCTAAATTAGATATTTTTTTCTCTACTACTTTTCTAATAACTCTACTTTTTATACTATCATGTTCGCCCATAAAATTAGAAAAGTTAAAAATGATACCATTATCATCATCTTTTATTATAATTTTATTAAAGATATTATCTACATATTCTTCAATAAAATCATTATCTTGTTTTAGTATATTCCTCATCCTATTTATATTTGTTATAAAATTAGGATTTAGCTCTTGTAGATAAGGAATAAGTTTTAGTCTTACCTTATTTCTAAGATATATTTCCTCCTCGTTTGTTTTATCTATACAAGGATTTAACTCTAGTATATCATTATACATCAGAATATCCTTTTTTTCAATAGTAAGTAATGGTCTTATAATGTTATTATATCTAAAGTCCATACCTGTAAGTCCTTTAAGTCCAGAGCCTCTAATTAAGTTTAGTAGCACTGTTTCAACATTATCATTTAAATTATGTGCAACTGCTATACTGTCTGCATTTTCTTCTTTTCTAACTGTTTCAAAGAACTCATATCTTACTTTTCTTCCATAAGTTTCTTCAGACATTTTTTCTTTCTTTGAAAGTTCTGGTACATTAACCTTTAAATAATGAAAAGAAATATCTCTTTTTTTACAAAAATCTTCAACATATTTCTTTTCATCATCTGACTCTTTTCTAATCCCATGATTTACATGTGCAACTACTATACTAAAACTTAATTCATCTTTTATTTTATATAAAGAATCTAGTAAACACATAGAATCAGGGCCACCAGAAACGGCAACAACAACCTTATCTCCTTTTTTCGCAAGAGAATTTTCTATAATATTATTTTTTACAATATTAATAATATCATCCACCATATTCTTTTTCAATTTCATCATATCCTTTTACTATGTTAGCAAACTTAGTATATTTTCCAAGCCAAGCAAGTTCAACTGTTCCTGTTTCACCATTTCTATTTTTAGCTATTATAACTTCAGCTACATTTTTCTTTTCAGTTTCTTTATCATAATAGTCTTCTCTATGTAAAAACATAACTATGTCTGCGTCTTGCTCTATTGAACCAGATTCACGAAGGTCACTAAGCATTGGCTTGTGGTCTGCTCTTGACTCAGTAGCACGACTTAACTGTGAAAGTGCAATAACAGGTACATCAAGTTCTTTTGCAAGTATCTTTAATGATCTTGATATTTCACTTATTTCTTGTTGTCTACTACTGTTATATGATTTTGACTCCATTAACTGTAAATAGTCAATTATAATAAGTCCTATGTTCTTTTCAAGCTTTGCTTTTCTGCACTTTGCTCTTATTTCAGATGGTGTAAGTGCTGGTGTATCATCAATATATATTGGAACATCAGATAGTCTTCCACTAGTTTCACCAAGTTTTAGCCAGTCTTCTGATTCTAGATTTGCATTATTCAATTTCATGCTATCTATTTCACTTTCACTACTAAGTATTCTTTTAACTAATTGTTCTTTTGACATTTCAAGGCTAAATATCATAACTGGTACTTTATCATGCATTGCTACATATGATGCTATATTAAGAACAAATGCAGATTTTCCCATAGCAGGACGTGCTGCTACAATTATTAAATCCGAGTTATTAAGTCCAGATATTTTTTCATCTAAATCAATAAAGCCTGATTCAATACCAGAAAGTTTTGCTTTATTTTGGTACATTTTTTCTATAGAATCAAAAGCATCTACAAGTATTTCTTTCATACTTGAAAAGCCTTTACTATTTCTATTTTGAACTAAATCAAAAATACCTTTTTCTGATTGTTCAATAATTGTATCTAATTCTTCAGTTTGTGAATAGCCAGTTTTAATTATATCATTAGCTACCCTTATTAGGTCTCTAAGTGTAGATTTTTCCTCAACTATTTTTACATAGTTTTCTATATTTGAAGTGGTAGGTACATTATCTATAAGTGTAGCAAGATTTTGAGTTCCACCAACTCTTTCTAGTGTTCCTCTTAATCTTAATTGTTCTGTTAAAGTTATCATATCTATTTCTTGGCCGACAGAGTATATATCCATCATTGCCGCATAGATTTCTTTATTATCTTCCCTGTAAAAATCTTCAGGTTTTAAAACTTCTACTGCTGTTTGTACTGCATCTTTTGATACTAACATAGAGCCAAGCACTGCTTGTTCTGCTAGTGTATCATTTGGTTGTACTTTATTTACCACTTCATTTTCCATTTACTACACCTACAATCCTACTACTGTTATTTTTAAATTTGCTACTACTCCTTCATGTAATTTTACATTTACTGTATATGTTCCTAAGTTTTTAATTGGGTCATTTACAGTTATCTTTTTCTTATTAACATCTATTTTGTATACTTCTTTAATTTTATCCGCTATATCTTTTTCAGTAACACTTCCGTAAAGTCTGCTACCTTCACCAACTTTATGTCTAAATTCTATACAGCCTTTATCTAGTATTGCTTTATTTGCTTTTGCTGCTTCTAGTTCTGTCTTCTTTTTAAACTTTTGTGAACTTATCTTTCCTTTAGCCTCATTTATATTTTTGTTATCTGCTATAACAGCTAACTTTTTAGGTAATAGAAAGTTTCTTGCGTATCCTTCACTAACTTCAACTATTTGTAGTTTTTTTCCTAAGCCTTTAACATCTTGATTTAATACTACTTTCATATATTGCCTCCTTTACTGTGCTAAATAATTTTCTATACTATCTAATAATCTGCTTTTAGCTTCATCTAATGTAACTCCTGCTATCTGTGCACCTGCAAAAGTTAAATGTCCGCCTCCGCCTATTTTCTCTAGTATTGTTTGTACATTTATATCTCCCATTGATCTACCAGATATCATAACTACATCATCTACTTTACATAGTACAAAAGAAGCTTGTATTCCAGATATAGATAATAGCTCATCTGCAGCTTGTGCAGCAATGATTGGCATATCTTTATGTGTTGTATGAGATACAGAAATAGCTATTTTATCATGAATAAATTCAGCATTTTTAACTATATCTACCTTTGCTACATAAGTGTCAAAATTATTTTGGAATAATAATTTTACTTCTGCAACATCTATACCGAATTTTTTAAGATAAGCTGCTACTTCAAATGTTCTAACACCAGTTTTAAACATAAAGTTTTTAGTATCTACAACTAGTCCTGCATAAATACATTCTGCTTCATTTGAACTTATATCTATACCATCTGTATACATCAATACTTCTGCTACTAGTTCTGAAGCGGATGAAGCATATATTTCATGATATGTAAGAACTGCATTATCTATAAATTCTGGTCCACGTCTATGGTGATCTATTACTACTACTTTTTCAAATTTATCTAGTAGTTCTGGTTCAACTAAATATGATTTTTTATGTGTATCAACAACAACTAACAAAGCATTAGTAAAATCATCATTTTTTACATCTGGATAAGTTTTAAATACATCATCATATCCTTCATCATTTTTAATTTTATCTATAACTGCTTGTGTACTAGCATTGCATTTTGCATCTATAACAACATTTACTGGTTTATCTAAGTACTTAGCAATTTTGCATATACCAATTGCAGCACCAACACAGTCTATGTCTGAGTTTCTATGCCCTACAACATATACTTTTTCAGATTTTTCTATTAACTCACGTATAGCTTGAGCCATAGTTCTTGCTTTAACCTTACTAGTTTTTTCAAGTCCTAAGTTTGAGCCACCAAAGAAGTCATATTTTTTATCTTTTTTTACTACTGCTTGGTCTCCACCTCTACCTAAAGCTATATCTAAAGCAGAACTACCAGCATTATATCTATCTTCTAATGTGTCTTCGTTATATGAAACACCTAGAGATACAGTGATTGGTAACTTTGTTATTTTAGTTACATTTCTTACTCTTTCTAAAATATCAAAAGAAGTTTCCTCCATTTTATCTACATATTTCTTCTCAATAAAAATAGCATATTTATCTTTATCTAATCTTGCTAAAACTCCTTTATTCTCTCTTGCCCAACTTCTAATCTCTTTAGTTAGTACAGATGAAACCTCTGCTTTTTGAATTTCATCAAGACCTTGCATTGTTTCATCATAATTATCTACAAATAAAAATCCTATTGCTACTCTTGTATCTTCTAAGCTTTGTTTTAGTGAACTTTCATAAGTTTTATCTATAAATGATACTAACATACAATCAAAATCTTCAAATTTTATTTGGTTACAAATAGCATTATATATATCTCCATTTCCAAGTTCTTCTAAAATACTTGAATTTGGACTTTTTTTCTTTAATGATTCTAATTTTAATGCTGCTTTTTCTATATATTCATCTGGTAATAAATGCTCAGCAGTATTATTCTTCCATATAATATTTCCTTGCATCCCAACAATTGCCATAGGAATTTCTATAAGATCTAAAGAATCTTTAAATATAGAATCTACATTTTTAGATAGTTCATTTAATTTATACTTTTTGTCTCTTAGCTCTTTTACACACATAAAAATTGCTATAATACATAATAATAATATTAGTATTATATCTACATATAGTGATAATGGTACTATTATAGATACAAAAGCTGCACATATTATTAATAATGCAATTATAACTATTCTAGATGAAAAAGATTTAAAAAAGTTTACTCCTTTACCTTTATTTTTGCCCATATAAACAAAATTCCTCTTTTCTAACATTTTTCCTATATTTTACTATTTTTATGTAAAAATGTCAAGTAAACATAAAGCTTTTAGACTAGCTTTGAGCTACTATTTTTACTATAATATATAGAAAAAGGAAAATATAACACTAAGATTATATTTTCCTTTCATTTTTTATACTGTTACTTTTTCAGATAATCTAATTCTATCAGCTATCATAGCGATAAATTCTGAATTAGTTGGTTTACCTTTATTAGAATTAACTGTATATCCAAATATTTTCTCGTGCATTTCTATTTGACCACGGTTCCAAGCAACTTCTATAGCATGTCTTATTGCTCTTTCTACTCTAGAAGCAGTTGTATTAAATTTTTCAGATAAAGTTGGATATAATGTTTTAGTTATTGAATTAATTATCTCCTCATCATTTACAGCAAGTATTATTGCTTCTCTAATGTATTGATAACCTTTAATATGTGCTGGAACTCCAACATCATGTATCATTTGAGTAACTCTAACTTCAAGAGGTAGACTTTTATTACCATACGCAACCATATATTCATTTTTTACTGCGTTAGTTTCTTTTAAAAGTTCTCTAACTCTATCTACTAAAGTTATCATATCAAAAGGTTTTACAACATAATATGTTGCCCCTAATGATATAGCTTTTTGAGTTACCTTTTCTTGTCCAATAGCTGACATCATTACAATAATTGGTTTTTCAATTCCAATTTCATCTGCTAATTCTTCTAATACTGTTAATCCATCTTTTTCTGGCATAACAACATCTAATAACAATACATCTGGATTAGACTGTTTTATAGCATTTACTACATTAGTTCCATCGTGTAATGGCTCTAATGCAACCATATCTTTTTGTGAGTTGATATACATATTTAATAAATTTACAAATTCCTTGTTATCATCAACTACCATTATTTTAATTTTATTTTCCATTTTATTTCGCTCCATTTCCAGTCTATCCTATAAAGCACCAATATTATACAATTGTTTTATTTGAAAATCAATAGATTTTACAATTTTTTTAATTCAATTTTTGTCGAATTCATACTATATTCAAATTATTTTATTTTAATATACAATTTAGATTTTAAATTATATATTTATTTGTCGTTTATAGGAATTTTTAATTTTTCCTTTTGTTACTAATTTTGCATTATGATCATTACTTTTTTAATAGTTATACTACAATTTTAATAACATTTATTATAAAATATTGTTTTTAATTTTTAATATATGTATAATTATACATTTTCCAAAATTTTCCTGTATTATTTATCTGTTGTAGCACAAATTATTAGTGTAAAGTATTTTTTTGTTTACAAAATACTTTAATACCATAAAATTGGAGGTGAATTCAAGATGGCATCAACAAATAGTAAAATGACTAATAAACAAGCTAAAGCTGCTTTAGATAAATTCAAATATGAAGTAGCTAACGAAATCGGTGTTAACCTAAAACAAGGTTACAATGGTGATTTAACTTCTAAACAAGCTGGTTCTATAGGTGGTGAAATGGTTAAAAGATTAGTTGCTAATGCTGCTAACCAAATGCAAGCACAACAACCTAACCAATAATATTAGTTTAATCTTAATATTAAAAAGTGAGCTTATTTTTCTAGCTCACTTTTTTGTATATATTTTCCAGTATGAATAATACTATTAAAAAGGTGGTTTTATGATAAATGAAATTATACGAATTATAATATTATCTTTTTCTTCAATACTAGTACTTTTTATACTTACAAAAATAATTGGTAGTAGAGAAGTCTCTCAACTTAGTATGTTCGATTATATAAATAGTATAACAATAGGCTCTATTGCTGCAGAGATGGCAACAGATATTGATGGTGAATTCATATATTCACTTATTGCTATGATCGTATATACTATAACAATAATATTCTTAGCCTATATAACTAATAAAAATCTAACGTTAAGGCGTTATATAAATGGTTCTTCACTAATATTATATAATAATGGAACTTTATATAAAGATAATTTCAAAAAATCCAAACTAGATATTAATGAGTTTATTGTATCATGTAGAAACAAAGGATATTTTAACCTTTCAGATATACATACTGCAATATTAGAGCCAAATGGTAAAATAAGTATTATTCCTACTGTAGACTCAGCACCAATAAAAGCAAAGGATATGCAAATACAAGCTGATCAAGATGAATTTGTATATAATATCATTATAGACGGTAAAATAATTGAGAAAAATCTTAAATCTACAGGAAATAATACGACATGGCTAAACAACAAATTAAAAGAGCAAAAAATATCTAATATTAAAGATATTTATCTTGCTACTTGTGACAAAGATAACAACTTAAGTGTATATTTAAAAAAGAGTAAAGTATCAACACCTTATGCCTAAAAATCCTATAGATTTTCTCTATAGGATTTTATTTTTTACTCTAAATATTTAGATATACTTTCTTCATATACTAGCTCTAATTTGTGTAATGCTCTTGTCATTGCTACATATAACAGTTTCATATCTAATATGCTATTTGGATTGTAATTAGTATTATCTACATCAACTACTATTACTACGTCAAATTCTAATCCTTTAGATAGATATGATGTAAGAATACATACACCACCATTATATTCTTCTTGATCTTTATATATAATCTCTGCATTAATATTGTTTTCTTTAAACATTTTACTTATCTTTACCATATCATTTTGATTTTTATATATTACTGCGATAGACTTAAAGCCTTCTTTTTGATATTCTTTTACTTTATTAACAATATATTCTTCTTTGTTTTTTGTCTTTACTTTTATAACAGGTCCTGCATTACGTATTACAGGATTTGCTCCCTTTAGACCAATATTATTAGATATCTTATTTGCTTCATTCATAATCTCAATAGATGTTCTGTAAGATTTTTCCAAATTTAAAAATTCTACATTTTCAAATATATTAAATATTTCTTTCCAATCACTTATTGCTTTATATGAATATATACCCTGAGCCATATCTCCAAATATAGAGAAATATGCATTATTTAAGACAAGTCTAAGTACATAATAACTAAAAACACCAAAATCTTGTGCTTCATCAAGTACAACACATTTAAATTTTTGGTAATCTTCATTACCAAATAATATATATTTTATATACATTAGTGGAGCTATATCCTCATTTTCAACCACTTTATTTTTTATTGCATTTAAAGTTTTCTCTTTAAGTACACTAACATTAGCATTATCCGGAATATATTTATCCACATTTTCCACAAATTTTTTGTATATATCTAGTACTTTAACATTTTTTATGCTAACATACTTTTTTAACTCTTTTTCAAAGCCAGTACTAGTAAGTGCCTTTAGCATATCCAGTTCTTTTTGCATAAGTTTTCTTTTTTTCTCAATATCTGCCTCTTTATTTTGCATATATGTCATTTGCTCTTTTATACTATCATATACTTTTTCATCACTTTTTAGCCTATTAGCTATAACTCTGGCACAAACTTCTAGTCTTTGAGATATTGACGTTCCAGCTGTTTCATTAAATACTTTCATAATGTCTTTCTTATCCATTATTTTTACATTATTTATAACTAGTCCAGTATCCGAAATAAGTGCATTTGGATACATTGTTAGATACTTATCTAATAATTCTTTATACTTCATACTTGTTTTTAGTCTAATATAATCTACATTATCATTTTTAGCTATAATTTCCGCTAGTTTTTTAGTCGAGTCTTCAAATCTTATTTTCTCGTTTATATAGTTACTAGCTAAATCTTCAAATGTGTATTGTACTGCATTACTTGCATCTAAATCTGGTAATACATTAGAAATATAGTTAAGGAAAAATTCATTTGGCCCTATTACCATAAATTGATCTGCTTTTAATTTATTTGCATTATTATACATTAAATATGCTATTCTATGTAATGCTACTGTAGTTTTTCCAGAGCCTGCTACTCCTTGTATAATAAGGTTTTTCTCAATTTCTTTTCTAATAATATTATTTTGTTCACTTTGTATAGAAGCTACAATATTTTTCAATCTATTATCTGTATTTGCACCAAGATATGGTTTTAAAAGCTCATCATCTGAAACAGAGTCTACATCAAAGATAGTATCCACTTCTTTATTATTTATTATTATCTGCCTCTTTAATGACATCTCACCTTTTACCTTACCTTCAGGAGCACTATATTCTACACTACCTAAATTACTATCATAATATAATGTTGAAACTGGTGCTCTCCAATCAGTAACAACTATATTTCCGTCTAAATCTATTACACCTATTTTCCCAATATAAAGTTTTTGAGCTTCACTTTTACCGTTTTCTTTAAAATCTATTCTAGCAAAATACGGTTTATCTTTTATTTTAGCAATATTATTAACTTTAGTTGCTGTAGCTGACATTAAATTAGCTAATAGTACAGGATTATTTCCATACTTTTTAGGGAGATTAACTAGTATCTTTTCTTCTCCTTCTTGAATTTCATCTAGTTGCTTTTCAACTTTCTTAAGTTTTTGTCTTTCATATTCTAAATCGCTCATAATACCTCCTTTATACATTTCAACATTATAACTTATATTTGCCTAAACTGCAAATAACGACAAAAAAGATGATACAAAAGTACCACCCTTTTTACATACTATTATCCTAAAAATCCTGAATAATTTCTGCTTATCATTTGTGTTTCTAATCCTTGTAATACTTCTAGTGCAACACTAACTAAGATAAGGATAGAGTTACCGCTAAATGATATTGATTGATTTGTAAATGCTTGTAATATTATAGGTAATATTGCAATAGCTGCTAAGAATAATGCTCCTGCAGTTGTAATACGAATCAATACAGAATTTATATATTCAGATGTATTTTTACCAGCTCTTATACCTGGTATAAATCCACCATTTTTCTTTAAGTTATTTGCTATTTCAACAGGATTTACTATAAACATAGTATATACAAATGTAAATAGTATAATAAGTGCCATATAAATTACAGCATATCCTAATAGATAATACCAAGCACTTCCTGATGATGCAGTAAATAATGTGTATACACCTTTCCAGAAACCTGTTAAGTTATTTACATCTGTAACAAGTCCTATTATTATACTTGGGAATGACATAAATGACATTGCAAATATAAGTGGCATAACACCTGCCATAGCAAGTTTTATTGGAATATGTGTACTTTGTCCACCGTACATTTTTCTTCCAACTACTCTTTTAGCATAGTTTACAGGAATTCTACGTTCAGCTTTTTGAACAAATACTACTCCTGCTATTACAGCAATTAATCCAACGATTAATGCTATAAATACTAGTATACCAGTAAATCCACTACCAGCAATACCTGCAAAAGCAGATATAGTTGTAGGAAGACCAGCGATAATACCAAAGAAAACTATCATTGATATACCGTTTCCAATACCGTATTCAGTAATCTTATCTCCTAACCATGTTAATAATGAAGTTCCTGCTACTAGTGAAACCATAAATAAGAAGAAACCTAGAACTCTTCCTGCTCCATGAGTTAAATCTACTAACATATATGATCTATATGTAAAGTATAAACCTAAACCTTCAATAAGTGCAAATGCAATTGTTAAATATTTAGTATAATTATTAAGTTTCTTTCTTCCTTCTTCGCCTTCTTTAGCAAGTCTTTCAAGACTTGGTATTACAAATTGTAATAGATTAAGGACGATAGATGCTGTGATGTATGGTCCTATTGTCATAGCAAATATAGATAATCTACTGAATGCTCCACCAGATATTAAATTTACCATAGCAGATAGTCCATTTGAACTAGCACCTAATTGTTGATTAATAGCTAATTTA
Source organism: uncultured Clostridia bacterium (assembly GCA_947628575.1). Taxonomy (GTDB): domain Bacteria; phylum Bacillota; class Clostridia; order TANB77; family CAG-465; genus CAG-465. The sequence goes on from CANRAK010000001.1 coordinate 34,793, forward strand.
TCTAGACCAGGTATTGTTATAAATGTTCCAAGTCTAAATAATAATAGTATTAAAAATGTAAAGATTAATTTTTTTCTTATATCTTTTACTGAGAATATGTTTTTTACTGTTTCTAACATACTACTTCACCTCAGTCTTTCCACCTGCAGCTTGTATTTTTTCTTCAGCAACTTTAGAAAATTTTGCAGCTACAACAGTAAGTTTTTTAGTTAGTGTTCCGTTTCCTAAAACTTTAACACCATCTAATTCTTTCTTTATCATTCCTTCAGACATTAAAAGATTTGCATCTACAACTGTATCATTATCAAATCTTTCTAAATCACTTAGATTAACTATTGCATATTCTTTTGCAAAGCGATTTTTAAATCCTCTTTTTGGAATTCTTCTATATAAAGGTGTTTGTCCACCTTCAAATCCTCTTCTAATGCTACCGCCTGATCTAGCTTTTTGACC
>CANRAK010000002.1 GCA_947628575.1 uncultured Clostridia bacterium
ATAAATTTGTGACCTGTATTCGTCCCCATCAAAAAATTAACTATTAACCAGTAAAATTTTGTCCTTTGGGGACGAATAGTTGGCTGACTGTTGTCTTTTTTCAAATTTAATTAGGTCACAAGAAAGGAAAAAAATGGAAAGAAAACCAGAGGAAAAATTGTTTAAATTACATTCAAAATTTAAACCTACAGGAGATCAACCTGAGGCTATAAAAGCACTTGTAGACGGCATAAAAAGTGGGAATAAAGGCGAAACTCTACTTGGTGTTACAGGTAGTGGAAAGACATTTACAATAGCAAATGTTATTGAGCAAGTACAAAAACCAACTATCATTATGACACACAATAAAACACTTGCAGGACAACTTTATAGCGAATTCAAGGAATTTTTCCCTGAAAACGCAGTTGAATATTTTATTTCATATTATGATTATTACCAACCGGAAGCATATATTGCTTCTACTGATACATATATTGAAAAAGAGAGTCAAATAAATGATGAAATAGATAAACTAAGACATAGTGCAACTGCTGCTCTTTTTGAAAGAAAAGATGTAATAATAGTTGCATCAGTATCGTCTATATACTCTCTTGGCTCACCAGATGACTATACTAATATGGTAATATCTGTTAGACCTGGTATGAAGATTGACAGAGACGAGCTATTAGAACGTCTTGTAGAAATGCAATATACAAGAGCAGATATGGACTTTAAAAGAGGAGAATTTAGAGTAAAAGGTGATGTATTAGACATTTTCCCTGCAGGTAATAATGAAGAAATAATTCGTTTAGAATTTTTTGGTGATGAAATAGATAGAGTATGCTTAGTAGAGGCAATTACAGGAAAAGTAAAAGCTACATCAAAGCATGAGTTTATATATCCAAAATCACATTACGTTATTCAAAGGGAAAAAATAGATAATGCAATAGATAAAATAAAAGAAGAGCTTGCTGAGAGAATAAAGTATTTTAAAGATAGAGATAAAATAGTTGAAGCATATAGAATTGAACAAAGAACAAATTTTGATATAGAAATGCTAAGGGAAACTGGATTTTGTCAAGGAATAGAAAACTATTCAGCAGTTCTTTCTGGTAGAGGAAAAGGCTCAACTCCATATACACTTTTTGATTATTTTGGAGATGATTTTTTAGTAGTTATAGACGAGTCACACGTAACAATACCTCAAATTAGAGGAATGTATAATGGTGATAGAGCAAGAAAAGAATCACTTGTCGAAAATGGCTTTAGACTTCCATCAGCTTTTGATAATAGACCGCTTCGTTTTGACGAATGGGAGAAGAAAGTAAAGCAAGTTGTATTTTGTAGTGCAACACCAGCAGATTATGAAAAAGAGCATTCAAGTCTTGTTGCAGAGCAAATAATACGTCCTACAGGACTTTTAGACCCACAAATAATAGTAAAGCCTACTGACGGACAAATAGAGGATTTAACTAAAAATATTAGAGAAGTAGTAGCAAATGGAGAAAGAGTATTAGTTACTACACTTACTAAAAAAATGGCAGAGGAGCTAACAGCTTATCTATCTGAAAAAGATATTAGAGTTAGATATATGCATTCAGATATTGAAGCATTAGATAGACTAGAAATAATTAGAGATTTAAGACTTGGTAAATTTGACGTACTTGTTGGAATTAATTTATTAAGAGAAGGATTAGATATACCAGAAGTATCACTTGTTACTATACTAGATGCAGATAAAGAAGGATTTTTAAGAAGTGAAAGATCATTAATTCAAACAATAGGAAGAGCAGCAAGAAATGCTAACGGTAGAGTAATAATGTATGCAGATGAGTTAACTGAATCAATGGAAAATGCAATTCATGAAACTAATAGAAGAAGAAATATACAAATGAAATATAATGAAGAACATAATATTGTACCGCATACTATTGTAAAAGAAATAAGAGATAGTGTAAAAGCTACATTCCAAGAAACAGAAGATGAAAATAGTATAAATGTAAAACATGGTGAAACTATTGAAGAATCAATAGAAAGACTTACTCAAGAAATGATGAGTTATGCTAGAAAATATGAATTTGAAAAAGCTGCTACAATTAGGGACTTTATAGAAGAACTTAAAAATCTAAAGTAGGTGATGAGATTATGGGATTTATTATAATTGACAAGATAAAAAATAATAATAAAAAAATAATAATATTTGTAGAAGGAACAATACTAAAACTAAAACATAATAATTTTTTATCTAGGATTTTTGTTACAAAGTATATTCCAATAGGTAATGCTATAGATATAATAAAAAAATGGCAAGAAGAAGGATATGAAATAATATATCTTACATCTCTAAAGGGTCATAAAGCTATGAGAATGGCTCAGCATATAGATGAAATAGGATTTACTGGTTCTATGGTAGCATATAGAGAAAAGTACCAAAATTATGCAACACTTATTAAAGAGGAAATGCCAGATATATTAATTGAAGATGATTGCAAAAGTATTGGTGGAGAAGAAAATATGTGTTATAATGAGTTATCTGAAGAATTAAGAAATAGCATAAAACATATAAAAGTTAAAGAATTTGAAGGAATAGACAATGTAAAATTGTATTAGGCAGGTTATCTAACCTGTCTTTTTTGTTCTTAAATATAAAATTGTGCATATATAATAATAGGTGATTGAACATGGAAGATAAAAATAAAACATTCAAAGAACAAAATATTGTAATTCAAAACAGAGAAAAAACAGTTGTTACAGGAGTGGAGGATATTCATAGCTTTGATGATGAGCTAGTTATAGTTCAAACAGATTTAGGTCTTTTAACAATAAAAGGTGAAAACTTAAAAATGAATAAACTTAATCTAGAAAATAATGAGCTTATTATTGAAGGTAGAACAAGTGCAATTGCTTATTCAGATGCAGTTCAAAATAAAAAGCAAGGATTTATGAATAAGCTATTTAAATAGAGAAAATATGTCTGTAATAAAGCAAATAAATGATTTTCTATTTTATATTATGTTGGGGATTGTAATATCTTGTATTTTTGATATATTTAGAACTTTACGAAAGATACGAAAAAGAAATTCTATATATGTTGTTATGATACAAGATATTATATTTTTTATCATAATAACAATAATAACTATAGTGTATATGGTAAATACAATAGATGGAAATATTAGGCTATATATGTTTATAGGAATGCTTATTGGTATATTACTAAGTAGAAAGATAATAAGTAAATATTTAATTAAATTTTACAGTGCTATATTTTATAGCTTAAAGAGTTGTATAATATTTTTATGTGTTCCACTGGAGTTATTATATAAAGTAAATTGCAAAATATTCAAAAAAATATACGAAAAATGTTGCAAATTGTTTTCTATTATGATAAATTTTAAATGTAAACTTTTAACTTTTTTTAAGAACGGCATTAATAATTTGAGAAAAAGAGGGTTGAAAAATGAAAAAACAAAAGATAAAAGAAAGAGAAAAAATGAAAAGAAAAAAGAAGTCTATTAATATAACTAATATTATATCTATTGCATTAATAATATACTTTGGATATACCTTTTTCAACCAACAATTAGCTATAAATAAATATAATTCTCAAATTGAAATGTACAAAAAAGAAATAGAGTCAAAACAAAATTTAGTAGAATACTATAATAATAAAAATGAAAATATAACAACAGATGAATATATTGAATCTGTTGCAAGAGAAAAATTAGGTCTTGTAAAACCTTATGAAACAGTTTATGTAGATGCAAATAATTAGCAGTCAAAATTAATGTGTTTAATTTGACTGCTTTATTTCGCATATTTTTATATTTAAATCGTAGTCTTGTACACCGGCATATATTTTTATATCATTTTCTCTATTATTTATGAATTTTAAATCTAATGTGTTGTAATATACAGTTGCATCTTTATCTGCTGGTACATAATATACTCTCCTACTATGTGGATGTCTTTCTGTTATTTCAAGATTACTAAGAAGTGCTACATTATATAGTGTACTACTTACTTGACACATTCCAGCTCCTGGTATATCAATTACTTTTCCGTTAGAATCAAATCCTTTTGCTAGCTTATATCCATTTTCAAGCCCCATTGGTCCTATTGTATTATTAAAAGAAAATTCTTCGCCAGCTTTTACTAATGTATCATTTAATATTTCACAAGCTTTGATTATATTGGATGTCCTATCTGCACTACTATCATATAGGGTAGTAGTAAAGCTTGCAATTTCAACTTCTTCATATACTATTTCTTTTTCTGCTTTTACATTATTTTTTATACTATTTGTATAATTACTAGTATTATTGGATAAAGTATTATTAATACTATTTGAGTTTAAAATACTATTTGAATGGATAAATAGATATACAATATATGATAATATACCTAATATAATTATAATGGATAATATAGTTAATATGTTTTCACTTTTTTTTGAATTATTTTTTTCCATATTTCTACCTCTATAATATTATTTGAAAAAACAAATTAAATATAACAGGCAATATGAATTAAAATAAGCAAAAAATACTAGAAATTATACATATTTTTTGGTATAATATTGAAGTAATGTTCATATTATAGAAAGGACAATAATATTAATGTTAGAGATAAAAGATGTTTGTTTTTCTAGAGATGGAAAAGATATATTAAAAAATATTAATTTAAAATTTGAAAATAATAAAGTTATTGTAATAACTGGAGCAAATGGCTCTGGTAAATCTACTTTAGCTAAAATAATAATGGGAATAGAAAAACCAGACTCTGGAAGTATATATTTTAATGGAATTGATATTACAAATATGAAAATTAATGAAAGAGCAAATCTTGGAATTGGCTTTGCATTTCAACAACCTGTAAAATTTAAAGGAATAACAGTAGAAGATATACTTAATATTACAGCTGGAAAAAAATTAAATAGATCTGAAATATGTCAGTATTTATCTGATGTTGGACTTTGCACAAAAGATTACTTAACAAGAGAGTTAGATTCTAATCTATCAGGTGGTGAATTAAAAAGAATAGAGATAGCAATGCTAGCACTAAAAAACTCTGAATTTACTCTTTTTGATGAGCCAGAAGCAGGTATAGATTTATGGAGCTTTAATAGTTTAATAGATATATTTGAGAATATGAAAAACAACACAAAAAATACTATAGTAATAATATCTCATCAAGAGAGAATATTAAATATAGCAGATGAAATAGTTGTTTTTGATAATGGAAGTATAAAAGAAATTGGAAAAAAGAGCAAAGTGCTTCCAAAACTTTTGATATCTTCTAAAAATGGAAGATATACAAAGGAGGGAAATGAATAATGAATAGTACTCCAAATGAAGTAGATAAAAAAATACTTAAGAAAATTTCAAATATAGATATTAGTAAGTTAAAAGGTGCATATAACATTAGAAAAGATGGAAAATTATTTGTTAGAAACACTACACCAACTATAAATATTGTATCTAAAAAAGATAAAGATGGAATAGATATAATAATTAAGGAAAATACAAAAAATGAATCTGTACATATACCTGTTATCCTAGAAAAAGAAGGATTAAATGATACAGTGTATAATGATTTCCATATTGGTGAGAATGCAGATGTAACAATTATAGCTGGATGTGGAATTCATAATGACTCACATAAAAAATCTGAGCATGACGGTATCCATACTTTCTATGTTGGAAAAAATGCAAAAGTAAAATATATTGAAAATCATTATGGTGAAGGTACAGGTGATGGAAAGAATGTACTTAATCCTACTACAATAATATATTTAGAAGAAGGTGCAACACTTGAAATGGAAACATTACAAATACAAGGTGTTACATCTACAATACGAACTACAAAAGCATATTTAAAAAATGATTCAAACTTAGTTATTAAAGAAAAAATAATGACTACAGATAGTCAAGAGGCAACAACAGATTTCTACGTTGAATTAAATGGAAAAAATTCAAGTACACATGTAGTATCTAGGTCAATAGCAAAAGATGGCTCTAAACAGCAATTTAGCTCAAATATACAAGGAAATACTAAGTGCTTTGCACATGTAGAATGTGATGCAATAGTAATGGATGATGCAAAAGTTGTAGCTATTCCAAGAATTGATGCAAATAATGTAGAAGCAAACTTAATACATGAAGCAGCAATTGGGAAAATAGCGGGAGAGCAATTAATTAAGCTAATGAGTTTAGGACTTTCTGAAAAACAAGCAGAAAAAGAAATAATAAATGGGTTTTTAAAATAGTAAAGAGGCGAAAGCCTCTTTTTCTTCACTATTTTTTTGAAAAAAATTGACATAATAGCTACAAAATGATATAATACAAAAGCTATTTAAAAAAATGTGTTTATTAAAAAAAGATTTTTTATAATAATATATGTATTCTATAATTAGAAGGGAGAGATATGTGTGCAATTATATAAAACAAATTTTAAGTCTAGATTTACTGTACATTTTAATGAATTGGAAACTGAAAATCTCAGAACTATAATTAATGATATAAGTATAAAAAATATCGAGCTATGCTATTATTTAGAAAAAATTATTGCAAAAGAGTATGGCCGGTTTTATGGTAAAAGAATTATGATAATGAATATCTACTCAGATACCTTTCATATAGTAGTAGATATATTAATACAAAATGAAAATATAGCATTTGCTAAGCCTAGATGTAAGAAAAATACATTAAATGTTACTAGAATAAAATTCAATGATGAAAAAGAATTTTTAAAATGGAATGATAGACATAAATATAAATACACAGTAAAAGCAAGAAGAAATGATTTTTTAGAAGTCTTAATTTACCAAGTAAGTAAAGAAGATGAGATAAATTTAGCGTTTCAGAATATAAAAATAGAGCAATCTATAAATATATTTGCATACATAATTTTTAGTATAATAGATATATTGAAAAAACGTATAGTATGTAATGCTTCTACATAAATAGCATAACACCTTTAATGAAACATTTATCATTAAAGGTGTTTTTATATTATATTAATACTTTTATATTATACGTAGTTAGCCAATAATCAATTTGTATAATAAAGGCAAGTGTCTGTGGATAAGTCATAAGTTGGCCAAATAGATTTTCTTTTAAATTTTCACCGTGACTATTAATTAGAGAGTATACAAAATCTGCATTTATTATCTCATGTATTCTAGACTCTTTATTATCTAAGATTTCAAGTAGTTTATCTTCTAATAGCTTAAGATAATCTTTACTATAAGTCTTTGGAAAAGGAGATTTTTTCCTATTTGTTATATCTGTTGGAATATCATTTTTAAAAGCTTGTTTTAGTACATATTTTTCAACTACATCATTATTATTTCTAAGACCTAGTTTAAATTTAGCATCAATATTATACACATATTCAAATATCCTATGATCTGCATAAGGCACTCTAACTTCAAGTGAATTTTGCATAGACATTCTATCTGTTCTTTCTACTAGTGTATTCATAAAATATTTTATTGTAAGGTAGTTTATATCTTTAAATTCATTTTCAAATTTATCACAAGAAATATGAGATATATCTTTTAGAGTATCTTCTTTACACTCAATAATATATTTAAGTATATCGCCATTGTTAAGTATACCTGGCTTTAGCATACTTTCTCTAAGATTTTCAGATAAAGCCCAAGGAAATCCTTTGTTATTTTTCAAATGTTCACGATAAAACCAAGGATAGCCACCAAATATTTCATCTGAGCATTCACCAGAAAGAACAACTTTTTCATTACTTTGAGCAATTTCTTTACAAAATAGGTACATTGAACTATCTATATCTGCCATACCGGGCATATCTCTTGCTATTACAGATTCGTATAAACTATTAAAAAGTGAGGTATCATTTACTATTACATCAGTATGTTTAGTATTTAAATATTTAACCATTACTTTTACAAAATCGCTATCTTTAGTTTGTTGATAGCTATTTGCAACAAAGTCTTTATCGTTATTTTCATAGTTTATAGAGTAGGTATGTAAATTAAAGATACTATCTGTAGCAATTTTAGTAATAATACTAGAGTCTAAACCACCAGAAAGCATTGAAGAAATACCAACATCAGAAACTAGCTGCCTTTTAGTAGAGTCTGTAACTAGAAACTTAACATTATCTATTATTTCATCATCACTATCAAACATCTTTTTTTCTTCTAAATCCCAGTATTTATTAATAGTAAGTGTCCCATCTTTATATATTGCATAATGTCCAGCTTTTAATTCAAGTATATCTTTAAAGTATGTTCTTCCAGGACTATGTGCAGGACCTAGTGCAAATAACTCTAAAATCTCAGATTTTGTAATAGTAGGGGATACAAACTTACTAGCAAGTATTCCTTTTATTTCAGAAGAAAAAATAAATTTATCTTCTTTTAAAGTGTAAAATAATGGCTTAATTCCAAGTCTATCTTTTGCGACAAAAACACTATTATTTTCTTCATCATATATTGCAAATGCAAATATTCCATTTATAAAGTTAAGCATTTTTTCTTTAAATACAGTATAAAGTAGGAGTAGTACTTCTGTATCGCATTCTGTTTCAAATTCACAACCTTTAGTAATTAATATATTTCTTAGTAAATTAGTATTATATAGCTCACCATTATATACTATAGTATATCTTTTGTTATTAACTATTCTTTCCATAGGCTGTTTACCATTTTTTACATCTATTATACTAAGTCTTGCATGCCCTAAAGCTACGTTATTATATATGTATGTATTATTATCCGAATTTCCTCTTTTTAAAATACTATCTTTCATATTTAAAATAGTATCCTTATCTTTAATATTATCTTTTTGCATGTATCCGCAAATACCGCACATAAAATCACCTCAGTTAATAATATTATAAATATGTAATATTTATGAGTAAATTACTTTTTATTTAATCTTTAATGTTGAAAAAATTATGTGTTTATTGTATTATCAAAATATAGGTATATATAAGAGGTGATATTATGATAAATAAGGATAAATCTGGAAAAAGCTTAATATTACTTGCTATTGTAATTTGCGTTATGAGCTTAGCTTTAGTTTTTGTATGTAGATTTTTTTATAACAACGATACTACTACTGCGCAAGAAAAAGCTTTTAAAACTGTAGTATATGAATATTGTCAGGAAATAGAAAGCTACAAACAGCAGATATCAGACGACAAAGAAAAAGAACTAGAGGAAGTATGTGGTGTTGAACTTAAAGCAATAATACCAGATATTAACGATACAGATATGTCTAAATTTAAAATTGAAAATGGTAAACTTATATATATTGGAATGGATGCAAATGAAATGCAATGGACACAGGAAGTAAAAATATAGCAATAAAGGAAGGTTAGATATATTATGAGAATGTATGAAATAATTGAGAAAAAAAGAGATAAATATGAGCTTTCAAAGCAGGAGATAGAATTCTTTGTTAATGGATATAGTAAAGGTGAAATACCAGACTATCAAGCATCAGCTTTACTTATGGCAATATACTTAAATGGTATGAGTGATGAAGAACTAAAAAACTTAACTTTTGCAATGGCTAACTCAGCTAAAACACTAGATTTATCTAGTATAAAAGTACCAGGTAAATATATTGTAGATAAGCACTCTACTGGTGGTGTAGGAGATAAGATAACACTTATTGTTCTACCAATTATAGCAGCACTTGGTGTTGGAGTATGTAAGATGAGTGGAAGAGGTCTTGGATTTACAGGAGGAACAGCAGATAAGCTAGAGTCAATTGTCGGATATAATGTAAATATCCCAATAAATGATGCGATAAGACAAGTTCAAGATATCGGTGTATGCTTAATATCTCAAAGTCCAGAAATAGCAATAGCAGATAAAAAAATATATGCACTTCGTGATAGCACAGCAACTGTTGAATCTATTGATCTTATAGCTTCATCTATAATGTCTAAAAAGTTAGCTTCTGGCGTAGATAAAATACTTTTAGATGTAACTGTAGGTACAGGAGCATTTATGAAGACTTTAGAGGATGCAAGAAAACTTGCTAAAACTATGGTAAGAATTGGAAAACTTGCAGGAGTAGAAACTAAAGCTGTTGTAACATCAATGAGTGAGCCACTTGGCAGAAATATAGGAAACGCACTTGAGATTAAAGAAGTTATATCATTTCTTTTATCTGATGAAACAACTCTTGAAAGTGAAGAAATAAGAGATTTAAAAGAAATTGTATATGAGATAGCAGCTCAGATGATAAAAATGTCAGGTGTATGTGGTGATATGGAGAAGAATAAGAAAGATATAACAAAAGCTATAACATCACATGCTGCTTATGATAAATTTATAGATTTAATTAAAGCACAAGGTGGCCATATATATAATGTGTATATGGACTGGATAGGACTAAACTTAGATATGCCTGTATTAAATGATAAAGTAAAATACTTAAAGGAAATTCATGCCCAGTCTGATGGACATATAGTATCTATAGATAGTAAAAAAATAGGGGAAGCATTGGTAGCCCTTGGTGGAGGAAGAAATAGAAAAGAGGATAGCATAGATTATGCTGTAGGATTTGAATTTGCTAAAAAAGTTGGAGATAAAGTTAACGAGGGTGATACAATACTAACTGTACTTTATAATGATAAAGAAAAATTTGAAAATGCTTTTGAGTATATTGAGGATGCTATCTATATAGATGATGTAGAACAAGATGTGGCTGTTGCATTAAAGAATAAGCCTCATGTACTAGATATAATAGATGAAACAAATATATAAATTACATAAATACTGGTACTATATACCAGTATTTTTTAGAGAAAAAATATTTACACAATACATTCTCTGTGATAAAATTATAGCGCATAAAATATAAAGAGTATTAATATCTTTATATTAAAAAATTAAATTTTATATTATGTAAGTAAATTGGAGGATTTATGTTAAAGAAATATATTTTTATGGTATTAGCATTAATTATTATATTAAACCCGGTAGTAATTGCTGTTGATACCTTTAGAGTAACAACAATAGGTACTTATGATTTTGATAATGCACATAGAGTATTAGAACTTGTAAATGAGGAAAGAAATAAAGTTGGACTAAACTCTTTAAAGCTAGATACTGAGCTAACAGAGTTAGCAATGCAAAGAGCAGCTGAACTTGCAATTTTTAATAACCACATGCGTCCTTTTGATATTACTACTGTTACAGCTGGAGCAGAAAATATAGCTGCTGGACAGTCTACACCTGAGATTGTTATGCAGCAGTGGATGAATTCACCTGGACATAAACGTCAAATTGTTCCTGTTGATGAATATGATGATGGAGCATGTAAAAGTTGGAAATCTATGGGTATTGCTTGCTATGATTGTGGAGATTATCTAACTTGGGTACAACTTTTCTCAGGAAAAGAAACTAGTAATGAATTTACTAAAAAAGGTAAATTGGATAAAAATGTAGATGTTGATGTAATGACTAGTAAATTAGAAGCACTAAGTAATAAAGATGGTCAAATTGCATTATATTATACTACTCTTGGTGCATCAAATTTAAAAATTAAAAGTGGAGAAAAACTAAATTTAGTAGGATTAAAATTTAGAAATCTAGATAAAAATTGGCAAAATTACTCTTTAATAACACCAGAAAGTGTTAAGTTTACTACAACAGATGAAGGTGTATGTTCAGTAGGAAGTGATGGAACAATAACTGCTGTTGGGCCAGGAAATGCTACTATAACTGCTACATTAGGAATTGTACAAGATAGTGTAAATGTAAAAGTTGAAAATCCGCTTAAGAGTATATCATTACCTAGTAGTATAAATATAACTAATAATAAACCACAAAAGCTTAGTGTTACATATAATGCAGAAAACCCTAAATATGATACTACAGATAATAAAGATGTAGTATGGAAGTCATTAAATCCTAGTATTGCAGATGTAGATAATGATGGAAATGTAACAGGATATAGAGCAGGTTCTACACAAATAGTAGCAACTGTAGGTGATTTAACTGCAACTTGTAATGTAACAGTTACAGTTGAAATTGAAAAAATAGAGTTATATACAAGTAGAATAAATACATACAAAAATCAAACAATTGCACCTTTAACAGTAAAATACTATCCTGAAGATAGCTCAAATAAAGGTGTAACATGGTCAACAGATAGGGAAGATATAGTATCAATTGACCCAGACGGTACAATGCACACTAAAGCATCAGGTACAGCAATAATTACAGCTACTACAAAAAATGGTAAGACAGCATCTTGTAGTGTTAATGTATCAAATATAAGAATATCTTTAAATTATTCTAGATATACAATAGATAGTATGACTGAACCACTAAAGCTAACAGCTTCACTAAGTGATGGTGGTCAAACTACTATTAATTGGAGCTCAAGTTGTGAGGATATTATTACTGTAGATGATAATGGTAATGTTACACCTAAAAGAGGAGGAATAGCAGATATTATAGCTGAATCTAGCGAATATGGAACAGCTTCATGTGAGATATATGTTAGAGTACCTATAGAATTAGAAGATGGTAGTAAAGCATATACTGGCGATTTAAATAAAGATGGTGTATTTGACAGTCAAGATATAGATGAGATGACTAAGATATTTATTAAAGGAAAGTCAACAAAATATGAATTATTCCTTGCAGATTTAGATAATAATGGTGTTGTTGATACAGCAGATATTGCTCTTCTAAATAATATAATAAGATATAATATATATACACCTGGTGAATATAGACATATAGAAAGTATAAATTTTAAAGATAATGAAATAACTTTAAATAAGGATGAAACAAGAACAATTTTACCTATTATAACTCCAGAAGATACTACTGATAGTACTAGATTAACTTTTAACTCTAATAACGATGGAGTTGTACAAGTAGAAAAAGATGGAAAAATAATTGCTAAAAAACAAGGAACAGCAATTATTACAGCAAGCTTAAGTAACGGTATGAGTGCAAATTATACTGTTAAAGTAAATGAATATAAAAAAGGTGATGTAGATAAAAGTGGTGTTGTAGATGCAGTAGATGCATCAAAAGTACTAACACTATTTAAAAACCAAAATGCAACGCAGGAAGAACTATACTTAGGAGATGTAGATGGAACACCAGGACTTAGTGCAGTAGATGCTATGACTATACTTACAGCATTTAAAAATAAAACAAGTTTAGACTAAAAAATCAAAATTTTATACATAAAATATTGAAATTTGAAATTATTTGTGGTAAAATTTAGATGTAATCGTTAAGATTACTGTATATTAAAACTTTATTCAAAAAGAGGCGAAAGCCTCTTATTTTATTGTTTGACATATATTTTAGTGTATTTCTTGAAAACAGCTACATTTTGTAGTATTATATATATGTAAAAAGGGAGAAAAAATGGAAGAAGTAATAGAGGTATTTAAAAAGCTAAATATTGAATATAGCATAATGAGACATCCTGCTATTTTTAATAGAAAAGATGAAGAAAAGTTAGACGGAATAAAGTTTGAAGGGGAATGTTGTAAAAACTTATTTCTAAAAGATAAAAAAGATAATACTTTCTATCTTGTATCTTTACCTGTAACAAAAAAAGCAGATTTAAAAAAGATATCTGAACAAATAGAGTCACATAGATTATCTTTTGGTAATGCTGATGAATTACAAGAAAAGCTAAATATAAAACCAGGCTCAGTGTCTATACTTAATGTAATATGCTCACCTGATACTGATGTTATATTTATTATAGATAAAGAGTTATTAAATGTAGAAAAAGTAACTTTTCATCCAAATGATAATACAGCAAGTATTACTTTTACTCCTGAAAATATAGTTAAAATAATGAATAATTATAATAAAAAATATATGTTTATAGATGTGGAGGCATAGTTGTGAGGATAATAGCAGGTAAATCGAAAGCTAAAAGATTAATTAGTCCTAAAACTGATAAGACTAGACCTACTTTAGATAGAGTTAAAGAGGCGTTATTTTCAATAATAACTAATTATATAAAAGATGCAAATGTTTTGGACTTATTTGGTGGAACTGGTAATCTTGCATTAGAGGCTATTAGTAGAGGTGCAAAATTTGCATGGATAAATGATAAAGAAAGCCTTAGTATTTCTACGATATTGTCAAATGTTAAGTTGACTAAAGCACAAGAATATGTTAAAATAACAAAGAAAGATTATGCAAAGTGTTTAAATCAAATTCTTAAGGAGGATATGTTATTTGATATTATATTTTTAGACCCACCTTATGATAGTAATTGTGGCATTGATACTTTAAATATAATATCTGAATCTGAAGATAAATTTTTAGATAAGGAAGGCATAATTATATACGAAACAGATAAAAGTTTTCTTTTGAAGCTAGAAAAAAATAATAAAGCAGAAATTCTAAATAGTTTTAAAAATCTGCAATGTATTGATGAACGAGCTTATGGAAATGTAGTTTTGAAGATGTATAAATGGAGGTAGTAAAATGGAAGTATTCACATTGTTAGAGAATTTAGAAGAAATATTAGAATCAGGTTCTAAAGTGCCTTTTTCTACTAAGGTTATGGTAGATGCAGAAGAATTAAGAGAGATAATTGAGGATATAAGACTAAAATTACCAGATGAATTAAAACAAGCTAAATGGGTAAAAGAAGAAAGACAAAGAATTATATCTGACGCAGAATTTGAGGCACAAAAAGTATTAAAAGAAGCAGAAGGTAAGATTATAAACTTAATAGATGAACATGAAATAACAAAGCAAGCATTGGCTCAAAAAGAAGAAATAATAGAAAATGCTAATAAAGTATCTAGAGAAATATCTGAAGGCACAAGAGAGTATGCTGACGGAATATTAGAAAAAGTAGAAGGGATTCTTAGAGAAACTATGGATTTAGTTCATAGTAATAGAAGAGAATTAAAATAATTAATGTAAATGTAGAGGTTGTGATTGGATGAGTAAGAGAAGAGGTAGACCAAGTAAAAAAGAGCAAAAAACTATAACTAATGATGTACTAGGTGGATTTCTTATTGTCATTGGTCTAATTCTAGTTGTTTTTATAGGTTTTAAAAATGTAGGAAGTTTTGCGCAAATTTGTAAAATCTTCTTTTTAGGAGTATTGGGAAATTCTGCGTATACTTTCCCAATACTTTTAATGATTATTGGGACTTATTGTATTTTATCTGAAAAGAAAGTTAAGCCTTTAAATGAATTAAAAAAAGGAATTATAATAATAGCTTTAATAGCAGCTACACTTACAGTATATACACAAAGTAATGTAAATATTTACTCAAACCCTATTAAAGTTATAGTAGACAGTGTAAATGCTGGAATCTCAAACCTTAATTATGGAGGAGCAATAGGTACAATTATAGGGGGAGCTATTGCAGGAGTTATTGGTATTATACCTGCAAGAATTATACTACCTATAGTTACATTTATACTTGCACTATTTGTTTGTAATGTATCTTTCAAACAGTTTTTTGGTGCAGTTTCATATAGTGCTAGCTATATAGCAGATCACTTAAATATGCTTGTAAATACATTATTTAGAGATGATGAAGTAAAACGTTATGAATATACAGATAACTTTGGTAATAAAGTACCAAAACTATCTAGAAGAGAAAAAGCAAAGATTGAAAAAGAACAAGAAAGACAGCAAAAACTAAGAGAACCAGGTAGTGCAAATGTTGATGAAAATTTAAATGTAGATAGAACTGAGCAAGTAGAGTTTGACTTTAATAAATTAGGTGGAAAGCCTAGTGAAGCTGAAATAAAAGGAAAACAAAAAAGAGATGAATTCTTTAAACTTCAAAAAGAAGAAAAAGAAGATAAGAGTGTAAAAGAAGTACTAACATTAGACCATACTACCCATGTTGAAGATGATAATTATACATTTCCATCAATTGAACTACTATCTGAGCCTAAAGAAGGCGAGGTTTTTGATAGAAAAGCTATACATTCAGTTGCAGTAAGACTACAAAAAACACTTGCAAGCTTTGGTGTAGATGCAAGAGTTACAAATATAACAAAAGGACCAACTGTAACAAGATATGAGCTTACTCCTAGCACAGGTGTTAAAGTTAGTAAAATAGTTAACCTATCAGATGATATAGCACTAAATCTAGCTGCTAAGTCTATAAGAATTGAAGCACCTATACCAGGTAAAGCAGCTGTCGGTATTGAAGTACCAAATGCAACTGCAGAATCTGTAATGTTAAGAGAAGTAATTGAATCTGATACATTTAAAAATCATAAATCTAAACTTGCGTATGCACTTGGTAAAGATGCTGCAGGAGAAGTATGCGTAGGAGATATAGCTAAAATGCCACACATGCTTATTGCAGGTGCTACAGGTTCAGGTAAGAGTGTATGTATCAATTCAATAATAGTATCTATACTATATAAAGCAAAACCAAGTGAAGTAAAAATGATACTTGTTGACCCTAAAATGGTTGAACTATCTGGATATAACGGTATTCCTCATTTATTAATACCTGTTGTAACTGACCCTAAAAAAGCTGCTGGTGCACTTAATTGGGCAGTACAAGAAATGGTTAATAGATATAATCTATTTGCTTCTAAAGGTGTTAAAGATATAAAAGGATATAATGCTGTTATGGAAAAAGAGGAAGAAGGAGTAAAACTTCCTCAAATAGTAATTATAATAGATGAACTTGCAGATTTAATGATGGTAGCACCAAATGATGTTGAAGATGCAATTTGTAGACTTGCACAGATGGCAAGAGCTGCAGGAATGCATTTAGTTATAGCTACACAAAGACCATCTGTTGATGTAATTACTGGTATAATTAAGGCTAATATACCATCACGTATTGCATTTACTGTTTCATCTCAGGTAGACTCTAGAACTATACTAGATATGGCAGGTGCAGAAAAGCTACTTGGTAAAGGAGATATGTTATATTTCCCTGTAGGTGAGACTAAGCCTTTAAGAATGCAAGGTACTTTTATATCTGAAAGCGAGATAGAAAATATTGTTGAAGAAATAAAAGGAAATACAAATGTAAATTATAACAATGAAATAATAGAGAGCATAGAAAAATCTAATGGAAAAGCTGCAAAACCTGGTGAAGATGATGAGCAAGATGATGCAGATGAATTATTAGATGATGCAATAGATCTAGTAATGAATATGGGTCAAGCATCCGCTTCTATGCTTCAAAGAAAATTTAAAATTGGATATTCTAGGGCTGGAAGAATTGTAGATCAAATGGAAGCAAGAGGATTAATTTCTGGATATGATGGTAGTAAGCCAAGACAAGTATTAATTACAAAAGAGGAATGGCAAGAATTAAAAATGGGTAATGTACCACAATCTAGTGAAGAGACTAGTAATATGAGTGAAGAAGCATCTGCTGATAATGTAGAAGATATGCAAAAAAAGTCAAATATAGATATAGAATTATAATGGAGGATTATTAAAATGGCTATTAGAGAGATTAGAACAGATGGGGATGATATATTAACTAAGAAGTCTAAAGAAGTAGAAGTAATAGATGAAAAAATAAAACAACTAGGACAAGATATGCTAGATACTATGTATAAAAATGACGGTATAGGACTAGCTGCTTGCCAAGTTGGAATGTTAAAAAGAATGATAGTCTACGATATAAAATACATAGAAGAAGATGCAGAAAGAGAAGGACATATTCTAATTAACCCAAAGATAACATCTAGGTCTAAGACAATGATAGAAGTTGAAGAAGGATGCTTATCTTTTCCAGATATATACGAAAATGTAAGAAGACATGAAAAAGTTACAGTAGAATATACTGATATAAATGGAAAGAAGAAAAAAATAAATGCTAAAGACATAGAAGCAGTTGTATTACAGCATGAAATTGACCACTTAGATGGCATTGTTTTTCTTGATAGAGCAAGAGAAAAATAAAGGGGATTATAATGAAAAAAATATTAGATGCTATTAATAGTTTAGGCTTTACTTTTTCGTTTAGAAGGGTAAGAAAAGCCATTTTATTAATAACAATATTTGTAATTATTGGAGTAAGTGTACATTTATTTGATCAGTTTATAAAATCTGAAGCAGGTCAAAAAATATTATATTCTAAAGAAATATCTAAAAATTTTGACATAGATGGAAATAGCATAATAAGAATATACAAAGAAGATATAAACGAAGATAATAAAAGCGATTATTTCTTTATTATGGGACAAGAAAAAAGAACATCAGATAATGCGTTAAATTCAGTAGTAGAACAATATAATAATGTTTCTTTTGTAATAATTGATGGAAATACAAATGAAGCAATACAAATGAATTCTAAAATGGAATTTAAAGCAGATGTAACACTTAAATTATATAAAGATAATAGTAATACATACTTTTTAATATCAGATGAAAATGGAGATATTAAGTTGTATAAATATCTAGATAATAAGCTAAATGATATTATAGCAGGTACAACAAAAGATGAATTTTTAGGTTATACTATATATACAACAAAAAATGATGAGAAAAATAAAATAAAAATATCAATAGATAATTATTCAAAAGATTATTTAGGCGAATATAAAGATACTAAAACACTAGACTTTAACGATATGGATATTAGTATACAAAAATATAGAGAGACTTATCTTAGAGATAGATTCTCAGATGCTGTACTTGAAGATATAGATAACGATGGAACTTTAGAGTTTGTTGCAAATCAATATGTATTATATAGTCTAGATAATAGTACACAAGATAATAAAACATTAGGTGTTGTTAAAACTGTATTTGATATTAAAAAAAGTAAATTGAAATTTAAAAAAGTAGATATTGGAATATAAAGATTAAGGTATTTGGATATCTTAATCTTTTAGTATTTAGGGGGAATGAACTTGAGAAAAGATATAAGAATTGTTTTTATGGGTACACCAGAATTTGCTAGAGAGTCTTTAAAAGAGTTAGTAGAGTCTGGATATAATGTAGTAGGTTGCTTTACAAATCCAGATAAACCATCAGGACGTGGTATGAAACTTAAAGCATCAGCTGTAAAAGAATATGCTATGGAACATAATATACCAGTATATCAACCAAAAAAAGTCAGAAATAATCCTGAAGTAATAGATATTTTAAATGAACTAGCACCAGACGTTATAACAGTAGTAGCTTATGGTAAAATACTACCAAAAGAAATTCTAGATTTTCCAAAGTATGGATGTATTAATGTACATGGCTCATTACTTCCTAAATATAGAGGCTCTGCTCCTATGCAATGGGCTATAATTAACGGAGAGAAAACTACAGGAATTACAACTATGTTTATGGATGTTGGAATGGATACAGGAGATATGCTACTAAAAGAAGAAATGGAAATTAAAGATGAATATAATTTAGAGGATGTTCATGATAAAATGATGAAAATAGGAGCAAAACTCCTTATTAAGACAATTGATGGTGTAATTGACGGTACAATAGAAAGAGAAAAACAACCAGAACAAGGAACTAATGCTCCAATGATAACAAGAGAAATGACAAAAATAGATTTTAATAAATCACCTAGAGAAATATTTAATTTTGTAAGAGGCCTTTCTCCATTTCCAGGTACATATATGGAGCTTGAAGATGGAAGAAAATATAAAGTGTTTAGTGTAGAATATAATGTAGATGATAGCATAGATGCTAGCATAGAAAATGGAGATATACTTCTTATGGCAAAAGATAAGCTGTATATAAGGTGTAAAGATGGATATGTTAGTATACTAAGTATCCAGCCTGAAAATTCTAAGAGAATGGATATTAAAGCTTTTATGGCTGGTAATAGATTTAATATGATGGATAAGTTTATATAGTAGGTGAGAATATGGATTATAATAAGTTAAGAAAGGATTTAATAGATTATTATGGTACAGCAATGTACAGTGGGTTTCCTGCAGCAATGATGGAACTTTCTAAAGTAGAGAAAGCATCTAATGAGGAACTAATTAAACTTGCACAAAAAGCAGGCTTTGATTTAAGAAAATATGTGATAGATAGATCAGATTATGAAAGATAGTAGGTGGGTAAATATGAATTTACAAGAATTACAAAAAAAGATATATCAAAATAAGGTAAATAAAGGATTTAATGTTACAGATGTTGAAAAAGAGTTTTGCTTTTTGTATGGTGAAGTAGCTGAAGCATTTGACGCATATAGAAAGAAGAAAGATGATTTAGGAGAAGAGCTAGCAGATATAGCTATATATTTAATGGGTCTTTCTGAAATATTGAATATTGATTTAGAAAAAGAGATAGAAAATAAAGTGGCAAAAAATGAAAAAAGAGTATATAAAAATATAAATGGAACAAATATACGTATTAAAGAGGCAGATGTACAGTAGTACATCTTTCTTTTTCTATTGAAAAAATGCCTTTTTTGTAGTATTATATACTTGTTATAATAAGGAGAAATTATGGATAAAATAAATATAAATGAACTTACTTTTGAAGAGTTAGAAAAATTTATTGAAGAATTAGGTGAGAAAAAATTTCATGCACGTCAGATATTTAAATGGATACATCGTGAAAAAGTACTAAGTTTTGACGATATGACAGATATTTCTAAAGCATTAAGAGAAAAGCTAAAAGATAAAGCATATATATTAGAGCTTAAAGTAATTGAGTGTCAAGTATCTAAAAAAGATGGAACAATGAAATTTTTAATAGAGCTTCCAGATCATAATGCAATTGAGTCTGTACTTATGAGATACCATCATGGAAATACAATATGTGTATCTTCACAAGTAGGTTGTAAAATGGGCTGTAAATTTTGTGCATCAACTAAAGAAGGATTTGCAAGATCACTTCTTGCATCTGAAATTGAAGGACAGCTTCTTACAGTGGAAAGATATACTAATGAAAAGATATCTAATATTGTATATATGGGAATAGGTGAGCCACTAGATAATTATGATAATGTAGTAAAGTCAATAAGACAGATAAATTATCCTTTAGGATTAAATATAGGGGCAAGACATATAAGCCTTTCTACATGTGGTCTAGTGCCAAATATTTACCGTTTAGCAAAAGAAAATATACAATGTACATTATCTATATCTTTACATGCTACAACAGATGAAAAGAGAAGAGAAACTATGCCTATTGCAAATAAATATACTATTAAAGAAATATTGGATGCTTGTAAAGAATATATTAGAATTACAGGAAGAAGAATATCTTTTGAATATGCTTTAATTTATGGACAAAATGATTCAAAAGAAGATGCTTTAGCTCTTGCAAAATTGCTAAGAGGAATGATAGCGCATGTTAATCTTATACCAGTTAATGAGATAAAAAATGGAGTATATAAAAAAGCACCAGAAAAGAGAATAGAGGACTTTATGAACACATTAAATGCTTGTGGTGTAGTTACAACAGTAAGACGTGAATTAGGCTCAGATATTGATGCAGCTTGTGGTCAGCTAAGGAAAAAATATATAGATAAAACAGATGAGTTCGCAGAAGGAAAATACACAAAAAAAGAGGAATAGCTAAAAATACTTGAAAAAAGTTTTCTTTCTTTGATATAATAAAAAAATAAGAGGTGAAATGATGAGATATACGGCTAGAACTGATGTTGGGCAAAAGCGAGATAATAACGAAGATAATTTATATACAAAATTATATGACGATAATACTGCATTATTTATAGTAGCAGACGGCCTAGGAGGATATTCTAGTGGTGAAGTCGCAAGTCAGATAGCAGTAAATTATATTAAGGATAATTTTGAAGCTAATTTAAAAGAATTAAAAGATGCAAAAGAAGATAAAGTAAAAGAAATTCTAAAACAGCTAATTATAGATGCAAATAAGAGAGTTTTTAGTATTCAAAGTTCAAATCCTAAGTATAAAGGAATGGGAACAACTGCTGTTCTTATTGCTAAAATAAATAATAAATTGTATTATGAATCAGTTGGTGATAGTAGACTATATTATATAGATAAAGATAAAAATAGCATAGAACAAGTTACAGTAGATGATACATATGTAAATGAGCTATTAAAGAAAAAAATAATAAATGCTAAAGATGCACAAAATCATCCACAAAGACATGTTTTAACAAAGGCTATAGGAATTTTTAACAAAATAGATGTTCAAGTAAATATATTAGATAAAAATGACGGGCTTGTTATTTTATGCTCAGATGGACTAACTAATATGATTACAGAAGATAATATTTTACAAACAGTTAGAGATAATGATTTTACTGTGCTAGCAGATAAATTTGTAGATATTGCAAACTTAAATGGTGGTACAGATAATATAACTGTAGTTGTTGTAGAAATATAAAGGGGAGACATTTATATGGAATTAATTGGAAAAATACTAGCTGGTAGATATGAGATAATAGAGAAAATCGGTGAAGGTGGAATGGCGTATGTATTTAAAGCAAGAGATAATCTTTTAAATAGATACGTTGCAATCAAAGTATTAAAAGATGAATATTCTAAGGACGAAGTATTTGTAAAAAGATTTAGAACTGAAGCACAAAGTGCTGCTTCTCTTATTCATCCAAATATCGTATCAGTATTTGATGTAGGAGAAGACAAAGGTATAAGCTATATAGTTATGGAGCTTTTAGAGAGTAAAACTTTAAAAGACTATATACAAGAAAAAGGTGCTTTGTCTACAGAGATTACTCTTAAAATAGCAGCTCAAATTGCATCTGCACTTGAAGCTGCGCATAAAGCACATATTGTACATAGAGATATAAAGCCACAAAATATAATATTAAATCAAAACTTAGTTGCTAAAGTAACAGATTTTGGTATAGCAAAAGTTGCTAATGCTACATCAGCTACTATAACAAGTTTTGGAAATACTATGGGTTCAGTACATTATTTTTCACCAGAACATGCTAAAGGTGGATATACAGATGCAAAATCAGATTTATATTCATTAGGTGTTGTTATGTACGAAATGGCAACAGGTAAATTGCCATTTGATGCAGAGTCAGCTGTTTCAGTTGCTCTAAAGCATATACAAGAAATACCAGTTGAGCCAAAAGAGATAAATCCTAGTGTTAGTACAGCACTAAATCAAATAATAATGAAAGCTATGGAAAAATCTACTGCAACTAGATATCAATCTGCAACAGAAATGTTAACAGATATATCAATAGCACTTGCTAAGC
The DNA here is from genome assembly GCA_947628575.1 of uncultured Clostridia bacterium. Lineage (GTDB taxonomy): Bacteria > Bacillota > Clostridia > TANB77 > CAG-465 > CAG-465. Next base: position 23,113 of record CANRAK010000002.1, read on the forward strand.
CTACATCTGGACTTGTTGCAAGACCACAAAGCTCAATTGAAGCAGGAGATACACAAGTTATTCCTGTTTTAAGTGACGTAGAAGATGAAAACTTAGTACCTAATGTTAGAACAAGACAAAGTAGTGCTCGTTCAGCTGCTTATACACCACCTTCTAAGGATGTAAAAGAGTCTGAAGATAATAATGATAGTGCAAGAGCAAAAGCTGAGCAGGCAGCAAAGAAAAAGAAGAAAACAATTATTATAGTTACTATTTGTGCAATAGTTATTATAGTATTTGGGGCTATATCTGGTTACTTTATTAATAAAATAATACAAAATGGAAAAGAAGAAGAAATAGAAATACCAGATATAAAGGGAAAAGACCTAGAAAAAGCAATACAAGAACTTGCAGAAAAAGGAATAACAGTAGAGCAAACTAGTGCTGAATATAACAGTGATTATAAAGAGGGAGAAATCATATCTCAAAAGCCAGAAGCAGGTACTTTAACTAAAGAGAAAAAAATATATGTTGTAGTAAGTAAAGGTACTAAAATGGTTAAAGTAACAAACTGGGAAGGAAAGAATATAACTTCTGCAAAATATGACTTAGAAACTTCTTTAGGATTTGTTATTGAGCAAGAAAATGTTGTTTCAGACACTGTAGCAGAAGGAATAATTATATCACAAGAGTATAAAGATGAAGAGCGTCCTTATGGAAGTAAAATAAAAGTAAAAGTAAGCTCTGGTGATGGTAAAAAGCAAGTAGTTGTTCAAAGTGTTGTTGGTATGAAGTCTAGTGAAGCAAAAGAAAAACTTGAAAATGATGGGCTTGTTGTAGAAATACAATATGCTGAAGATGATAGTAAATCTAATGGAACAGTGCTTTCACAATCATATAGACAAAATGAAGTAGTAAAAGAAGGAACAAAAATAGTTATTACAGTAAATAGAAGATTAATAAATAAATCAGTTACTGTACCAGGAATACCAGCAGGAACTGCTGAAAGTGATATAGATGTAAAAGTTAGTGTTGATGGTGGTGCATTAAATAGTACAAGATTTACTTATGATGCTAATAATAACCAGTTAACATTTACAATTAACGGATACGAAAAATTTAGTTATACAGTAACTGTAAAAGGTAAAGAAATTATAACTAAAGAAGAACCATTTTAATATATAAAAAGAAAGCTTTTAATATGTATAAAAAGCTTTCTTTTTTCTGTATATTAATATTGAAATAAAAGAATATTTGTAGTAAGATATAAGCATTAGGAGTGTATATGGATAATATAATTGCAAAAGTAATAAGAATAGACTTAGAGATATATATATTAAAAGTAATAAACAATGATAATGATATTATAGCTGCTAAGTTAAGAGGCAACATTAAAAAGAGCAGTAATGTTCTTGTTGGCGACTTAGTAGAAGTAGAAAAAGTAGATAATGACTATATGATTACTAATGTGCTTGAGAGAAAAAATTCTCTTATAAGACCACCAGTAAGTAATATAGACCAAATGATTATTGTTGTTTCTGTTGGCGAGCCTGCACCAGATTTTATACTTTTAGATAAACAAATAATACTATGTATGGCTAAAGACATTCTCCCTATTATTTGTGTAAATAAAGTAGATTTACAAGATGATAATGTACAAGCTAAAGAAGATATAGAGTATATAAAATCTGTATATGGTAAACTAGGAATACAAATAGTATATACTAGTACAGTAAAGAATATAGGAATTGAAGAATTAAAGCAGAAACTTATAGGAAAAACATCTGCTTTCTCAGGAAATTCCGGTGTTGGAAAATCATCAATAACTAAAGAAATATTAGATTTATCTCATGAAGAAGTAGAAATTGGAAATATAGGAAGAAAAAGTAAAAGAGGAAGACATACAACAAAAGCTGTAAGACTATATAGCTTAGATGAAAATACATTTATACTTGATACACCTGGATTTTCTAGCTATGAGCTTTATGACATAGATCATAAAAAAATAAGGGAGTTTTATCCAGAGTTTGAAAAATGCAAATGTGACTATGACGACTGCATGCATATAAGTGAAGATGAGAGTGTATGTGACGTAAAAAGACATGTAAAAAATAATGATATAGACCAAAAGCGATATGAAAGGTATGTATATATCTTTTTAAAAGAAAAAGAAAAATACGATAAAAGATATAAATAGACAAGAGGTGAGAATATGAAAGATTTATCTATTTCAATATTAAACGTAGATGATGTAGATAGCTTTTTAACTAAACTTGAAAATATACAGGATAAATATACAAATAATAAAAAAGTAGATTTTTGCGATATACACATTCATTTTGATGTAATGGATAATAAATTTGTTAATAATTATGGTGTGAATATTGAAAATATGAAAATAGTAAATAGACACGGCTATTATATTGATACACATCTAATGGTTGAAAAACCTATTCAAGACGGATATATAGATAAAGCTATCGAGTATGGTTCAAAAGATATAACTATACATTATGAAATAGATAATTTTGAGAAAAACCTTAATTATTTACTAGAAAAAAAGAAAGAAAATAAATATCTAAAAATTGGAGTTGCACTTAGACCAAATACACCACTTAGTGTACTAGATAAGTATATAGATAATATAGACAAGATATTAGTAATGTCTGTTGAGCCAGGATACGGCGGACAAAAATATATAGATAGCACAAAAGAAAAATTAAAAGAAGCTAAAAGTAAATATAGTAATAAAATATTACAAGTAGATGGTGGAGTAAACTCTAAAAATCTTAGATATAATACTATAGCAGATAGCATTGTTATTGGAAGTTATATTACAAAAGATATAAATAAAGTAGAAAAAAAGCTTGACGTTATAAACATAATAAATAGTATAGAATCTTTGCCAAAAGAAGCAGATATAGAATTTGAAAAAAGAACATTACAAATTCAAGAAGGTGGATATGGATATGGTGATACTATTTTAGGTATAAGAATCCCTCAAGTTAGAAAGCTAGCTAATCACTGGTATAAAGCATTAACTTTAGATGTACTTCATGTGTTTATTAGCTCTAATATCCATGATTATAGGAGATTTGCTATTTTTTGCTTAGTAAAAATGGTAAATAGTGAAAATAAGGATGAAATTAAAAAATTTATAGATAATAATATTAAATATATTAATAACTGGGATTTAGTAGATTCTTGTGTCCCTATTTGTATAGGAAAACAGCTTTTAGAAGAAAGCGATGAAAAGATATATACTACATTAAGAGAATATACTAAATCAGAAGATATTTGGATAAAAAGAATAGGTATTGTATCATTACTTAATATAGCTAAGATAGGTAGAAAAGAAGCAGTATTTAAAGTAATAGATGACGTATTTTATGAGGAGTATCATTTATTACAAAAAGCAACAGGTTGGATATTAAGAGAACTATATAAAGTAAATGCAAAAGATACACTAAATTATCTACTAGATAAAAAGAAAAAAGGTAAAATACCAACAATATTAAAATCTTATGCAACAGAAAAAATGAGTGAAAAAGAAAAGAATAGTTTAAAGTAAGGAGAGATTGAATATGAAAAGAATTGCAATAATGACTGCTGGTGGAGATTGTGCAGGTTTAAACAGTGCTATTAAATCTATAGTTATGACTGCTAGCAAACAAAATGTAGAAGTTATAGGAGTTATGGATGGATTTATTGGATTTATTGAAGGAAAGTATATACCACTAAATGAAAATATAGTAAGAAGCATTGAAACAAAAGGTGGTACAATGCTAGGCTCATCTAACAAAGAGTGTCCTTTCCATTATTATAATAAGAAAACTGGAGAGTTTGAAGACAGAGTAGATGAAGGAATTAAAAAACTAAAAAAACAAGGTGTAGAAGGGTTTATAATAATAGGAGGAGATGGAACTTTAGACTCAGCAAGAGTAATAAGTGAGCATGGTTTCCCAACAGTAGGTATTCCTAAGACAATAGATAATGATATGGAAGCATCAGAGCCAACAATAGGATTCCAAACTGCAATTGATGCAGCAGTAGATGCAATAAGAAAATTAATAACAACTGCATATTCTCATAGAAGAGTTATGGTAGTAGAGCTTATGGGAAGAACATCTGGATACTTAACTTTATATGCTGGTTTTGCATCAGGTGCAGATATAATACTTTTACCAGAGCAAGATTATAGTTTAAAAGTAGTATGTGATAGAGTTAAAAAAATAATGGAATCTGGAAAAAGATATGTAATAATTGCTATATCAGAAGCTGCTAAAGAAAAAGGTGGCGAAGAAACAATTGCACAACTTGTTAAAGATAGTTTTGAGCAAAAAAGATATGGTGGTGTATCACAAAAACTTGCTAATGAGATTGAGCAATTAACAGGATATGAAACAAGAGCAACAATTCTTGGACATATACAAAGAGGAGGAGAGCCTACAACATCAGATATAATACTTGGTGCAAGACTTGGAAGTGCTGCATGTCAAATGCTACTACATGGTGAAGTTGGAAAAATAGTTGGAATAATAGGTGGCAAAGTATTAAAAATGCCATTTCCTAAAGAAAGAATACCAAGAATACTAGATATCACTACTAATGATTTATGTATTACTGCAAGAGATATGGGAGTATGTTTTGGACAAGAAAATGAGTAGTATAAAAAATATAAAAAAATAGAACTTTTGTTTGACACGTACTTTTTTATATGATATAATTTAACAAACATTAGTTTGAAGGAGGAAGAATATGAATAATACTACTTTAAATCCACAAGAAAAAAGAGTACTTGATTATATAAAAGAACAAATAAGGGATACTGGTTATCCACCATCTGTAAGAGAAATATGTGCTGCATTAGGCTTTAAATCTACATCATCAGCACACCAATATATTTGGCGTTTAGCTGAAAAAGGGTATATAGATAAAGGAGATTTAAAAACAAGAGCAATAAGAGTTGTTGGAAATGAATCAACTATCTCAGTGCCTGTTGTTGGTAAAGTTGCAGCAGGTGAACCAATACTTGCAGTTGAAAACATTGAAGATTATATGACTATTGGTGAAAGCTTCTTTAGTAAAGATGCACTAAAAAATGACAACTTTATTCTAAAAGTACAAGGCGAGAGTATGATAAATGCTGGAATAAATAATGGAGATTATATTGTAGTTTCAAAACAAGAAACTGCTAGAAATGGACAAATTGTTGTAGCATTAATAGATAATGAAGCAACAGTAAAGACATGTTATAAAGAAGACGGTCATATAAGACTACAACCTGAAAATGATACTATGGAGCCTATTATAGTAAAAGATGTACAAATACTAGGAAAAGTAATAGGACTATTTAGAAAGATACAATAAGAGGTATTAATTACCTCTTTTTTCACGTATTGTAGTAATATTCATAAACTATAATACGGAGGTGAAAATATGCTACAAAATTTAAATATTGGACTTGGAATAACAGGTTCTTTTTGTAATTTTCCTAGAATTAAAGGATTAATTGATTCTTTAAAAAAAGAAAAAGTAAATAAAATTATCCCTATTGTATCACTAGTTACAAATACCTATGATACTAGATTTTTTGTAAAAGACAACTTCTTAGAAATGCTTGAAAGAGAAACAGGTCAAAAAATAATAGATAATATAGTTGATGCTGAACCGATAGGGCCGAAAAATATGATAGATATAATGGTTATAGTACCATGTACAGGTAATAGTATAGCAAAGCTTGCAAATGGGATAAGTGACACAGCTGTACTACTTGCAACAAAAGGTCATATACGAAATAATAAGCCTGTTGTAATAGGTGTATCTACAAATGATGGACTTGGTGCAAATTTTAAAAATATTGGTATGCTATATGATACTAAAAATTTTTACTTTGTTCCATTTAGACAGGATGATTTTAATAAGAAACCAAAATCATTAGTTTTAGATTATTCAAAAGTAATTGACACAATTAAACTAGCACTAATGGGAGAGCAGATACAGCCACTTTTAGTTTGACAAATTTAGTAAACTCATATATACTTTTAGTGGTGATATAATGAATAAAGAATTCTCAAATATTATAATTTTTAACAATCAGGATATACATTTTATTATAGAAAAGCTAGAGAAAATGATTACTGACTTAGATTATACTGTAAGTAGTGATGAGGGTTCAGATATAATGGTAGAAATAATACAAGATAATATAAATAATATATGCGTAATTTCATCAGATTACTTTAGTTTTAAAAACATAAATGAAAATAAAAGTATAATTAGAAAAATAGCAAAAAGAGTTGCTCAAGATACCTTTATGATTACTTCTAAAGAAAATATAGCAGTACTTGAAAAGTATAGCTTTAACAAGAGAATTTATGACTATATTTCACTAGGAGATAAAGAAGAATTAGCAAAACTTGGATATAATGAGTCTTATGCTAAATGTATGTCACCACAAATTTGGACTAATCATTTTGTTGGAAGAAACACAATAAATGATTTAAATAAAATTTTAGAAGAAGAAAGTACATATTTTAACAATTTCGAGATACTAGTAGATATATTAAAACTATATGGCATAAAGTATGAGCTTGCGACATATAGTTATGGTAGTAATATAAAAAATCTTGACGTTATTAGTAAGGTACTATATTTTAGCAAAAAAAATCCTTGAATATAATATTTCAAGGATTAAATTTATTTTTTAGCTATAAAATAGTAAATTACTTCTTCCTTTTATGTTAAATATATGGTATAATTACATCTGTACTAAATAAGGAGGACAAATAATATGAATATTGGACTTGTTACTCTAGGCTGTACAAAAAATCAAGTAGATAGTGAAATGATACTTGGTGTATTTAAATCACAGGGTTTTAATATAGTAAATCAAGTAGAAGAAGCAGATATAATAGTTGTAAATACTTGCGGATTTATTCAATCTGCAAAAGAAGAAGCAATAGAAACAATACTTGAAATGGCAGATTATAAAGAGTTTGGAAGATGTAAAGCATTAATTGTAACAGGCTGTTTAGCAAAAAGATATAAAGCTCAGATACTTGAGTCTATGCCAGAAGTAGATTTATGTGTCGGAGTAGATGAATATGATAAATTACCACAAATTTTATCAGAATTTTTTAATCAGAGAAAAATATTAGATCATTGTAAATTCACTCATAATTTAGATTTTAATAATAGAATTATTTCTTCAACTTATCCATTAGCATACATAAGAATATCTGACGGTTGTGATAATAGATGTAGCTATTGTGCAATACCACTAATAAGAGGTGGCTTTAAGAGTAGAAAAATGGAAGATATTTTAGAAGAAGTAGAAAAATTAGCAAAAGCAGGTATACAAGAATTTTGTATTATTTCACAAGATACATCTAAATATGGTTTAGATATATATGGTGAGTTAAAACTTGCAGAATTGCTAAAGAAAATGAGTAAAATTGACGGTGTAAAATGGATAAGAATATTATATATGTATCTATTTGAAACTACAGATGAACTAATAGAAGAAATTGCTAAAAATGATAAAGTTTGTAAGTATTTTGATATACCAATACAGCATCTAAATGATAAATTACTTAAAGATATGAACAGACATGATAATAAAAAACTAATATTTGAAAGAATAGAAAAAATTAGAAAAATGGTACCTGATGCAATATTAAGAACTACTTGTATAGTAGGTTTTCCAGGTGAGACACAAGAGCAGTTTGATGAACTTATAGATGGTATAAAACAATTGCAGTTTGATAGACTAGGTGCATTTACATATTCACAAGAGGAAGATACAAAAAGTGCAGAGTTTAATAACCAAATAGATGAAGATGTAAAAGAAGAACGACTAAAGAGGCTATTTGATGTTCAAAAAGAAATATCTTTTAGAAAAAATAAGGAAAGAATTGGAAAAGAATACGAAGTAATAGTTGAAGATATTTCAGAAGATGAAGAGTATTTTTCTTGTAGGTCTATGCTTGAGGCACCAGATGTTGATGGGAGAATATATATAAAAATAGATGATGAAAGTGCAAATAAAGTAATAGTTGGTGAATATGCAAAAGTAAAGATTATTGACTGTGATAATTATGATTTATATGCTAAAATAGTAGAATAGGAGGAATATATGTACACAAAAGAAACATTAAAAAAAGCTACTTTAACTGAACTTAGACAAATAGCAGAAAATTTAAAATTAGACGGATATCAAAGATTAAAGAAAGAATATTTAGTAGAAGAAATTATAAAAAACTTAGAAGATAATAATGAAATAGAAGATAAAGTAAATATACAAATAGAAAATCCAGAAACAGATTATATAACTGAGGGAATACTTGAAGTAATGCCAGATGGATATGGCTTTTTACGTAGTGATAATTATTTACCAGGAGATAAAGATGTTTATGTATCACAAGTACAAATAAGAAGATTTAGACTTGCTACAGGTGATATGCTAAAAGGTATTGCAAGATTTACAACAGACCCACAAAACAAGTTTCCATCATTAATATACGTTGATGCAATAAATAATGATAGAGTTGATGTTTCACTTAAAAGGAGAGCTTTTGATAGCTTAATACCAATATATCCAAATGAAAGATTAAAGCTAGAAAATGATTCAAAAGAATATTCAACAAGAATAATAGATTTACTTGCACCAATTGGAAAAGGACAACGTGGACTTATTGTTGCTCAACCTAAAGCTGGTAAAACAACACTTTTAAAGCAGATTGCAAATGGAATATTAAAGAATAATCCTGAAGTAAAACTTATGGTTTTACTTATAGATGAAAGACCAGAGGAAGTTACAGATATTGAACGTTCAATAGATGCTGAAGTAATACATTCTACTTTTGATGAGTCACCAGAGCATCATATTAAAGTATCTAAAATGGTACTTGAAAGAGCTAAAAGATTAGTTGAGCATAACGAAGATGTAGTAATACTTCTTGATAGCTTAACAAGACTTACTAGAGCTAGTAATCTAGAAGTAGACCCTAGTGGTAAAACATTATCTGGTGGTCTTGACCCTGCATCATTACATTTTCCTAAAAAATTCTTTGGTGCAGCAAGAAATATAGAAAACGGTGGTAGTCTAACTATTCTTGCTACTACTCTTGTAGAAACAGGAAGTAGAATGGATGATATGATATTTGAAGAGTTTAAGGGTACTGGAAATATGGAAGTATTCTTAGATAGAAAATTATCTGAAAGAAGAATTTACCCTGCTATAGATATTAATAAATCTAGTACAAGAAGAGAAGATTTATTATATGATAAAAAAGAACAAGAGTGTGCTCTATATATTAGAAGATTACTTTCTCAATCTAATTCAAATGTAGATATGGTTGAAAAGATAATGAATATACTTGTTAAAACAAAAGATAATGCAGAGTTTATAAAAGTATTTTTAGAACATATTAAGAAAAAATAATAGAATAAAGTAAGTGAGGTTGGTTAATTTGAATAAGAAAATAATAGTAAACTTTGATGATGGTAGAAAAATAAGTGTGCCTTATGGTACAACAGCTATTGATGCTGTAAAGATGGTAGAAGATAATGTAGATGATATATTAGCTTTAACTGTAAATAACGAAGTTAAGTTTCAAAAGTATGAGCTTGTTAGAGATTCAGATATTGGCTTTGTAAAAATCGATTCTGAAGACGGATATAGAGTCTATTCTAAAAGCTTAAAAATGATACTATATATGGCTATAACAAAACTATTTGGAAATCAAAAAGTAGACTTTCAAGCAACAATTAATAGAAATCAATATTTCATTATGCCTAATTTTGATTTAGATGCGGAAAAAATAAAGCAGATTAAAGATAAAATGCAAGAAATTATTGATAGCAATTTAGTAATAGAGAAGAAAACATTAAGTGTTGATGAGGCTATGCTATATTATAAAGAATCTGGCGATATAGATAAAATACAGAATATGGCAAATAGGCTAAAATCATATACTAATATCTATTTTTGTGATGGACTATATAATAACTTCTATGGTGTTTTAGTACCATCAACAGGATATTTAAAGGTTTTTGATTTAAGACCATTTAGAGATGGTGCTATTCTAGTTACAGCTGGAAAAGATGGTAAAATTAGCCCAATAAGAGATTCTAGACTAATTGATGCAGTTGAGGAATTTTATAAGTTTAAAAGAATACTTGGTATATCTAATATTGGAGCATTAAATGATAGAATATTAAAAAATAATATGATAGATACAATTCAAGTATCTGAGGCTATACATCAAAGAAAAATAGTAGAAATAGTTCAGGATATAGAAAAAAGAAGAGAAATTAAGTTAATCTTAATTGCTGGTCCTTCATCATCTGGAAAGACAACTTTTGCACAGCAACTTGGTGTACAACTTAGACTTACTGGATATAATCCAATAACTATATCTATGGATAATTATTTTAAAGAAAGAAAAGATACACCAAAAGGACCAGATGGAAAATATGATTTTGAAACAATAGATGCTTTAGATATTGAGCTTTTCAATAAGCAAATGGAAGATTTAATTGCAGGTAAAACAGTAGAACTTCCAGAGTTTGATTTTGTAATAGGTACTAAAAACTATAATGGAAAATTCTTAACTATGAAGCAAAAAGATATACTAGTAGTTGAAGGAATACATGCATTAAATCCTAAACTTACTGAGTTTACTTCTTCTAAGAATAAATATAAGATATATATAGCACCAGTTACTACGCTAAACCTAGATGGATATTCAAAAGTATCTTCTTCTGATACTAGGTTCCTAAGAAGAATGGTAAGAGATTTTGCTACACGTGGTCATTCTATAGAAAGAACTTTTGAACTTTGGGATAATGTAAAAAAAGGTGAGGAAAAATATATATTCCCATTTATAGAAAATGTAGATACAATATTTAACTCAAGTATAATATATGAACCAGCAGTAATGAAGACATTTGCACAACCATTGTTATTACAACTAGATAAATCTAGTAAGTATTATGCTGAGGCAAGAAGACTATATGAGTATTTAAATAACTTTTTACCAATGGAGACATCTAATATTCCTGTTGACTCACTAATTAGAGAATTTATTGGAAATGGATGCTTTAATAGATAAATATGATGGAGGATGATATATGGCAACAATAATGAATATTATAAATACCGAAGAATTTCAATTATTTTTTAAATTAATTTTAATCTCTTTATTATCTGGAGTAATTGGATTTGAAAGAGAACATCTAAGTAAACCTGCAGGATTTAGAACTCATGTACTTGTTGGAATAAGCTCAGTATTAGTTATGGTATGTGGAATTAAAATTTCAGATGCTTATGGTAATAATAACCCACTAAGAATGCCAGCACAACTTTTATCTGGTATAGGATTTATAGGGGCAGGTACTATATTAAGTAATGGATTTAAAGTAAAAGGATTAACTACAGCATCTGGGCTATTAGCTATTACTTGTATAGGACTACTTATTGGTTCAGGAATGTATGCTTATGGAATTATATCTACACTAGTAGTATATATAATTTTAAGATATCCATATAATTCTGGAAAGAAAAATAGTAGCGATAAAGATTTTAGATTTAAAATTACTACAAAGTC
>CANRAK010000003.1 GCA_947628575.1 uncultured Clostridia bacterium
GAAACATTAAGATTTGATGGTGAAACTGGACCATACGTACAGTATACATTTGTTAGAACAAAATCTATACTTGAAAAAGTAGGATTTAATATACAAGATATAAAGATTGATGATATAGACTTAAATGTACTAAACTCTAAGCAAGAGATAGAACTAATAAAAGAGCTTGAAAAATTTGAGAGTATAATTAAAAAAGCTGCAGAAGAATACGAGCCTTCTGTACTAGCAAGATATTTAATTGATGTATCAACTTTATTTTCTCGTTTTTATAACGAATGTAGTGTTGCAAATGTAGAAGATGAAAATTTAAAAATAGCAAGATGTATTCTTGTATATGCAACATCAACTGTCATAAAACATGGACTATCTATTCTTGGAATAGAATGTCCAGATAAAATGTAGTTAACTAAATAGAAATAATCTCGTTATATAATTTAAGGAGGAATTATATGTTAACAATCAATATGATGTCAAGTGCTAACAAGATAAAAGGACAAGGAGTTTTATCTGCACATGACGAACAAGTAGAACTTGTTAAAGAAATTGGTAATTTTAACATTGAAGAAAATAAGAAGCATATATGCAATATAACACATTTTCATACAGTAAATCTTGAATATTATTTATGGTTACCTTTTTTAAAAAATAAATCTACTACTGTAGCTTATGTTCATTTTGTTCCTGAAACTATAGAGAACAGTATACATTTATTTAAACCATTTAAGCATATTTTCTATAAATATCTAATTAGTTTTTATAACAGAATGGATAGATTAGTAGTAGTAAATCCATATTTTATAGATGTACTTAGTAATTATGGTATAGATAAAAATAAGATACAATATATACCTAATTTTGTATCTTCAGAAAAGTTCTATCCATTAGAAGAAGATAAGGTAAAAGAAATAAAGAAAGAGTATAATGTACCAGATGATAAATTTACTGTACTTGCAGTTGGACAACTACAAAAAAGAAAAGGTGTAGTAGATTTTATAAATATAGCAAGAGAAATGCCAGATGTAGAGTTCCTATGGGCAGGAGATGCTGTATTTGGTAAGATGAGTGAAGGATATGATGAAATCCAAAATATAATAAATAGTAACTTACCAGATAATGTACATTTTCTAGGTCTTATAGATAGAGATAAAATGAATGATATATATAACATAGCTAATGTAATGTTCTTACCATCTTATGAGGAACTATTTCCAATGTCAATACTTGAAGCTATGTGTGTTAACAAACCAGTACTTACAAGAGATTTAGATATATATAATGGTATACTTTTTGATTTTTATTGTTCAGGAAACAATAATGAAGAATTTAAAAATACAATTAGTAAATTAAAAGAAGATAAAGAATTTTATACAATGATGTCAAATAAATCTAAAGAGGGTAATACTTTCTACAACAAAGAAAATATAAAAAATATGTGGAATGAATTTTACAGAGATTGTGCAAAGTATGAAGTAGGTAACGATGAATAAAGAAGATAATAAAATGAGAAAATTAATGAATTTATGTACTGTTATAGGTACAATACTTCTTTTAATCTTTTTATATTTTGCAATAAAGTCACAAATCTTTGCATCTCAAGAAAAAATGGCTATGTTTTTAGAAAGATGTGGGATATATGCGCCATTATTATTTGTAATAATTCAAATTGTACAAGTTGTAATTCCACTTATTCCTGGAGGTATAAGTCAGGGAGTAGGGGTATTAATATTTGGACCAATTTGGGGATTTGTATATAACTATGTAGGAATTGTAATAGGCTCAATAATTGTATTTTTTATAGCTAGAAAATATGGAATGCCTTTAATACGAAAAATGTTTAAAGAAGAATTAATAGAAAGGTATATAGGGTGGCTAAATAAAGGAAAGAAATTTGAAAAGTTTTTTGCACTAGCTATATTTTTACCGGTAGCACCAGATGATTTCTTATGCTATTTAGCAGGTGTAACAGATATTAGTGTAAAAAAATATATTGCAATAATTGTATTTTTAAAACCATTTACTATATCTGCATATAGTTTTGGGTTAGTGTTAATATATGATTTAATTTCTAAGATATTTTAAAAAGCAACGTCAAAATCTGACGTTGCTTTTATGTTATAATAATTAGGTACTTGAAAATGAAATAGATACAAACTAAGTTTATTACAAAGAAAGCAGGTATACCATACTTAAATTGTGGATGCAAAGTTTTGTGTCTAAATACTTTCATACCAATAAAAGAACCTATACTTCCTAAAAGTAATGGGATTAAAAGCAATGTATTTTCAGGAGTTCTCCACATATTATGTTTTGCTTTAAATTTATCCCATCCCATAGATATAAATCCAATAACATTAATTACTAAATAATAAATAATAAAATATTTTAAATAATCCATGTTTAAATTTAAGTTCATAAACGCACCTCTTACAAGATAATTATATATAATTATTTAAAAATAATCAATTATCTATCTTTCTCACATTTCCTTAGTGATTTATTATTATTTCTGTTATGCTTAAAATGTCTAATATCAAACATAATAGTAAAGATTAAAAAATCTTCATCATACATATTGTATTTTTCTATAAGGTCTAATTGTTTAGAAAAAAATTCAACATGAGATTTTATTTCTTTCAATAATACTTTTTTATCCATTCTTTCATTTCTATAATTAATAGCTTGTGCTTTAATATTATGAAATCTATCAAGTATTTTAGAACGATAAACATCTTCATTAACATCTACAAGTCCGCAATGTTGAAGGATTGCAATGTAATTTGGCATTTTGTATGAATACAATTCCTCAATTATTGCATCTCTTGATTCACATTCTTCTATAATTACTAATGTTAGTAATGAATAGAAGTCTTTAAGTTCAACTATTGCTTGTGTGATAATATCCTTGTTTAATTTTGTTGTGTGACTCATTGTAAGTAATTTGCTATCATCTCCATTTAGATAATCATGCATATCTTTATTGTACTTTTGTATGCATAATGCAATTTGCTCTTCTAACTGTTTTGGATAAAAATCTAATCCTTGCATAACTTCTTTTAAGCGGAACACATAAAAGTCCTTTACAGGAGTATGACAAGATAGAATACGCAAACACCGATTATCTGTTTTGTTTTCTGTGTCAATTTTTAGTAGTGTTTCAATATTTTCTCTACTGAGCATATTTATACCTCCTTTAGTTAAATTAGTACATAATATAATAAAGTCGTTATTATTATACTACAACTTGATAAAAAAATAAAGTATAAAGCAATAATTTACATAATTTTTGAAAATTAGACAAGATTTTCTTTATTTAAATTTATTTTTATTTTATCTTATTAGCTTGACTTTTTATATCAACTATTATATAATATACGAGTAACAAATTAAATCAGAACAGAATACCTATGCTTAGCATAGTTATATGTGGCATTAAGGAGGGAATATAAAATGGCACAACCAAAAAGAAGATGGTCTAAACAAAGAACACATACAAAACGTTCAACATGGAAACTAGAAGAGACTAATTTATCTACATGCGCTAATTGCGGTGAACCAGTACTTTCACATAAAGCATGTCCTTCTTGTGGATATTACAATAAAAAACAAGTAGTTGAAATTAAAGAAAAAAAAGCAAACGCTTAATAACAATATTAACTCCACAATATGTGGAGTTTTTTTAGTATAGGAGTATTTTATGCAAAATTTAAAAATTTTATATGAAGATAATCATATAATAGTAGTAATAAAAGAGCCAGGTATACCAGTTCAAGCAGATAAAACTGGCGACGAAGATATGTTAACTATAGTAAAAAAATATATTAAAGAAAAATATAATAAACCTGGAAACGTATATCTTGGATTAGTACATAGATTAGATAGAATGGTTGGGGGAGTTATGGTATTTGCTAAAACTTCTAAAGCTGCTTCTAGAATATCTAAGTATATAAGAGAAAAGAATGTAAAAAAGAGATATTTAGCAGTAGTTAATGGTATTTTGCCTGTATCAGATAAAAAGGTAAGATTAGAAAATTATTTAGTAAAGAATGAAAGACTAAATATGTCTAGAGTAGTAGATAAAAATACTAAAGGTGCTAAAGAGGCTATACTTGAATATAAAGTAGTAAAAAACATAAAATATAATAATAAAGATTATTCTTTAGTAGATATAGATTTATTAACAGGTAGACATCATCAAATAAGAGTACAATTTGCAAATATTTTGCATCCTCTTTATGGTGATATAAAGTATGGAAATAAAGTAAATAAAGTAGGACAAAATTTAGCGTTGTTTTCATATTACTTGTCGTTTTTTCACCCTACTAAAGATGAATATTTGGAATTTGAATTTAAACCAAATATGCTAGAAAAAAGAGATAAAATATGGGATGTGATTTAATGGATTTTGATAGTGTTAGATTATTACTTGAAGAATTAAAAGAAAAAATGTACACTTTAAAAAATGCTTTAAAAATAGAAGAAAAGAGTAATACTTTATCTGAGCTTGAAAAAGAAACTGCTAAAAATGATTTTTGGGAAGATACAGATAATTCTTCTAAAGTGCTTGCTAAAATGAAGATGCTAAAGTCTGATGTTGAAAAATATAATAATATAGAAAATCAGTATGAAGAAGCTGTTACGTATTTAGAGCTTGCACAAGAAGAAAACGATACAAACTCTTTTAAAGAGGCAAAAAATATTGCAAATAAACTACAAAGCAATTTAGAAAAATTAGAAGTAAGCACATTATTATCTGATGATTATGATAAAAATAATGCAATTGTAACAATTCATCCAGGCGCTGGTGGTACTGAATCACAAGATTGGGCATTAATGCTTTATAGGATGTATACTAGATGGGCACAACGTCAAGAGTTTGAAATTGAAGTTTTAGACTATCAAGATGGTGAAGAGGCAGGTGTGAAATCTGTATCATTTTTAGTTAAAGGTGAAAATGCCTATGGATATTTAAAAGGAGAGGCAGGTGTACATAGACTTGTAAGAATATCTCCTTTTGATTCAAATAGTAGAAGACATACTTCATTTGCTGCACTTGAAGTTTTACCAGAAATTTCAGATGAGATAGTTGTAGATATACGTCAAGAAGATATTGAAATGGATGTATATAGAGCTAGTGGAGCAGGAGGTCAGCATGTTAATAAAACATCTTCTGCAGTTAGATTAAAACATATACCTACAGGAATTGTTGTTACATGTCAAACAGAAAGATCACAAATGCAAAATAGAGAATATGCTATGAAAATGCTAAAAGCTAAGATATATAAACTAGAAAAAGAAAATCATGATAATATGATTAATAATATAAAAGGGGAAACAAGTGATAATGGATGGGGAAGTCAGATAAGATCATATGTATTTTGTCCTTATACACTTGTAAAGGACCATAGAACAGGATATGAAACTGGAAATGTTCAAGCTGTAATGGACGGCAAGATAGATGACTTTATATATGAATACTTGAAAAGTTATGTAAAAAATGATATAATGAAATAGTAAAATATAAAGGAAAGGAAGATGATACTAATGAATTGCTTCAAAAATTTATCTGACTATGATAAATTAAAGTATTCTTTAGAGAAATCAAAATTATTATTAGTCGATTTAGACGGTACGTTGATAGACTTTAAGCAACTGGATAATCTAATTATAGGAGCTATTTTTAGAGATAATCCTAATATTCTAAAAATAGATAAATTATTATGGAAGATTAACAGCTTAGATGTTTTTGGAAATGGATATAACGGATTAAAATTAAGACTTGCTTTTTACTCTTTTTTTACTAGAAGAAAATACAAAGAAGTAAAAAAATCATATAAGTACAATTATAGCACCAATGCTAGAAGGTTGTTACTTTACACAATTCAAGAGGAATTTGAAGATATAATTAGTTCTGATAGAAAAATGATAATAGTAACAAAAAATGTTTATGCAGAAAAAATACTGGATGATGTTGATAGCATAATAGGAAAGGACCTTGCAAAAAATATCAAATTAATTATATTGGAAAAAAACAAGAAAAAAGTTATTAATCAAATAAAAAGTGAATATAAAGATAATATCCTAGTTATTGGTAATAACTTGTTTGATGATATAATTAGTTCTTGGAGGGAAGGTTTACCATACATCTATATTGGAAAAAGTAATGCAGTAAAAAAAATAATAAAGCATTTAAATAGAAAAAATAATGTAGATAATAAGTATGGAATTAGTGTTGATAATATCGGAGAAATTTCCAAAAGTCTAAAATAATTGAGGAAGATAAATTTTATCTTTCTTTTTTTTATGTTCATTATTAAAAACTTATTCCATAGGCATTTTTAAGTCTTGTTTCATTATTGATACAAATACATTAAATTAATATTATATAATTTAATTAATAAAATAAAAAATTGAAAAAAAATAAATTATAATATAAAATAATGGTAATATTGTATTTATTTGGAGGGAAAATATGAGGAAAATTAAGGTGATTTTAAGTATAATTGTAATGACAGCAATAATCCTTATTGGAAAAAATAATGAAGTACAAGCTTATAGGTCTATTACATCACAAGAGCTATTTGAAGCAAGTACATTTGATACATTGAATTTAAACTATACATCATTACCAAATATTAGTGTAACAGGTTCTACACCGTATAATGTAGTTAATGATGCAGGACGAAGATATATTAATTTTACTAATTCTGCAGGTCAAACATTAAATGCTACTGTAACAGCTGCATTTAATAACTGTGGTACATTAAACGGTAGAGCAATAGATATGAGATTGGTATATTCAGATATTGTTACTAGTGGAGCTAATGCCTACTTATATTGGACAGCTTTTGGTACGAATATGGCATCTGCCAATGAATGGTGGTACAATTGTGTTGAGCATATGAAAATAGAGATTTATTTCTATTATCATGGAGAAAACACACCAATACAGCTAAAAAATGCCTTTTTATCTATTTATTCTGAAGACCAAGATGAAGGTGCTTCAAGTACAACTAGTGTAGAGGAATTTATATATACTCAGACAAATATGAGACATGCTAATTCATACCACTCTCCAGTTACAAATAGAACATATAGTGATGTCTTTTATGGAATTGCTAGTGGATCAACAGAGGCAGGTTCTTTAAACTGTGTTGCTTTCCAATATAAAGACACAAATCATTTAACAGTTGAATTATATGGTTTAAATGCTAAAGTTGGAATAGGTTATCATTTACAATATATTCCGCTTACAGCTACATTACCATCAGACCCAGTAAAAAAAGTGGATAAAACTGAATCAAAATTAGGCGATAAGATTAAATATACAGTTGAGCAAAGAATATCTATGCGTTTTGATAATGCATTCCATTATTCAAGCCTTGTATTTACAGATAATTTGAATTCTAATTTAACATATGATAGCTTAAAAGTATATAATGAAAATGGAGTAGATGTTACTAGTTCTGCAGGTAATGTAACATATAACGGAGCAACTAATATTGTTACTTATACTTTTAATGCAGCTTATCTACAAAATACAATGAAGTATACAGGTGAACTATATAAATTTGAAATTAATACAACTGTAAAGAATTCATCTACTGAAAATCCATTACAAAATTCTGCTAGAACCGCTATAAACGGAGCATATAATTTAGACTCTAATTCAGTAAGTACAACTTTAAAATCTAGAGTAATAGTACATCATGTAAATAAATTAGGAGTAAAAATAGCAGATGATGTAATTATAAATGGAAATCTTTTAGATACTTATACTACAGATCCAGTAGAAGTATATGGATATAAACTTGTTGAAAATTCAGGTAATACTTCTGGAACTATGGTAAAAAATGATACAGAAGTAACATATACATATGACTTAATTAGAGTAAATATAGATTTAGATAAATATCTTGAAAAAACAGATTCAACACCAAGACAAGTATTAAAAGGTGCTAAGTTTAGAGTTAAAGTTGTAGAATTCCCAGAAAAAGTCGCTTTAGCAAATCCAGATGAAGAATATTTCTCAGTAGAAGAAGGTGCAGATGGTCATTATGTAGTAAAAGGTGTACCTTATGGAGATTATAAATTTAGTGAGGTAACTATACCAGATGTTGCATATGATGGAATATACTACTTAAATGGTGGAGAAGATAGATTAAAAGAGTTTGATATTACAGTAAATGCAGAAAAAGCATATAGCTATGAACTTGAAGATGTAGCAAAGAAAATGCAAATAACAATATATAAGCAAGACAAAGATACACAAAATAACGTACAAGGAGATGCACATCTTGAAGGAGCAAAATATGGCATTTATAGAAATGAAGATTGCACAGACTTAGTAGAAGAGTTAACAATACAAAAAGAAGAGCTACCAAGTGGAGATGTAGAATATAAAGCGGTAAGTGGCTGGTACTTAGTTGGAACATACTATGTTAAAGAAACAGAAGCACCAGAAGGATACTTAATAGACGAAAATGTATATACAGTAGAGCAAATACCATCAGAACAAACTGAGGAGAAAACAAGTCATAGTATTACATCAAAAGATGAAGTAATGAAAGGGTTAGTTACAGTAATTAAGTATGATAACAATAGTAAATCATCACAAAAAAATCCAGCAGAAGGAGCTAAACTAAGACTAACATTAGATAGTAATCCAGATGTATATTATGAAGCAATAATAGATCAATATGGATATTTAGAGTTTGTAGACGAAGAAACAAGAGATGAATATTATCCATATACAATACCATATGGAGTATATACAATAGAGGAAATAGAAAGTAGCAACTCAGGGGAGACAATATTTATAAAACCACAAAAAACAGAAATAAAATATGATAAACAAACACAAGAATATATACTAAGTGATGAATATATAAGATTAAGACTTACAATACAAAAACAAGATACAGAGACTAAAAAGCCAATACCAGAAGGAGCAAAATTTAAGATTTGGAATGTTAATACACAAAGCTGGTATGAAGATGTAACAGCTTTTGGAAGAATAACAGAATTTACAACAAATAGTGAAGGACAAATAACAATAAATGGACATTTAGAAGCAGGAAATTATGTGCTATATGAAACAAAAGCACCAGAAGGATATTATTTAGACGAAAACTTAAGAGAAGGCTCAAAAGGATATGAGTTTAGAGTAAGTGTAAATAAAAAGGGAGAAGTAGTAGTAAGACATAATGATGAAGAAGAAGTGCTAGAATATGATGAAGAGCTTTTTGATAATATCCCATCAAGAGTACATAAATATACAGCTAATGTAGATAATATGCCACAAAAAGCAGTAGTAGAGGTGTTAAAGACAGCAGATCAATTTACAAAAGTAGAAAGTAAAAATACAGAGTATGGAGAAGTAAAAACACCAATATTTGAAAAAGTAGGCCTAAAAGGAGTAGAATTTGAACTTATAGCTGCAGAAGATATTACAACACCAGATGGAACAGTAAGATATACAAATGGACAAGTTGTATCAACTGTAGTAACAGGAGAAGATGGTATAGCAAGAACAGAAGAAGTATATTTAGGAAAATATAAACTAAGAGAAGTATCATCAGTAAATGGATATGTTTTAGATACACAACCAATAGATTTAGATATACAGTATACAAACGATAAAGAAAAAGTACAATTAGTACATGTAGATAAAGAAAATAAAAAACAAAGTGTAAAATTAAGCTTTGAGAAGATATTTAAAGAGTTAGAAACTTCAAAATTTAAATTTACAAATAAAGAAGCTATATTTGGAATATATACAAAAAATAATGTAGTAAATTATAAAAATGAGAATACACTAGGAATGGATGAACTAGTAGATATAATAAAAACAGATGAAAATAATATGGTAAAAAATACAGTAGAACTACCAGTAGGGCAATACTATGTAAAAGAGTTATATGTTTCAAATCCATATGGAAAATTAACAGATGAATATGAATTTGAAGTAGCATATAAAGATACATTAGATAAAGATATACAAGTAACAGTAAATAATGGAAAGATAGAAAATATAGCAAAGACAGCAAAATTAAGACTAATTAAATTCTCAGATGAAGATTATAAAAATCTAGAAATAGCAGATATAAAGGATAATGAGAAGATAAAAGAGCTTTCAGAAGAATATGGTGTAAAAGATGCAACATATAAAGTGTATAATGATAAAGAATGTAAAGACCCAGTAATTACAAACGAAGATGTAGAAGCAGAATTTACAACAGATGAAAACGGACAAATATATATTGAAGATATGCCATATGGAACATATTACTTTAAAGAGTCAAAATCTCCATTTGGATATGAATTATCTAGTGAAGTAATAAAAGTAGAGATAAATGATACAAATACAAACTCTGAAATAGTAAAAGTAGTAAAAGACAAATTAAAAAGAGCAAAACTACTTAAAAAATACGACTCATTTACAAAAGACATAATAAAAGGAGTAGAGTTTGAAATTACAGATAAAGAAGGAAATGTAGTATATAGTGCAAAAACAGATGAAAAAGGAATAGTAAGTGTACCAATAATATACTTTAAAAATGGAGAAACATATTACTATCAAGAAAAAAAAGTAGCAAAACAATATGAACTAGATAAAGAAAAACACGAATTTACTGCAAAATATGATGAAGAGACATGTAAATGGAACTTAGATACAATACAAGTAGATAATAATAGAAAAACAATAGATGAGCTAATAGTAAGAAAGACAGATAGAGAAACAGGCGAACTATTAGAAGGATGTAAATTTACAATAGTATTATTAGACGAAAATGGCGAAGAATATGTAAACGAAAATGGAGATAAAATATATCTAGTAGAAGATGGAGTAACAAACGAAAAAGGAGAATATGTAATAAAAGACGTACCATATGGAACATATAAATTTGTAGAGATAACACCACCAGAAGGATATGAACTAGACGAAGATATAACAGGACTAGTATTTACAGTAGATGAGAATACAGGAGATACATTAATATTTGAAGTAACAAACACAGGAGATATAGCAGTAATAGCACTTGTATGTGTAGCAGTAGTATCTGTTATAGGAATAGTATATGTGATATTAAAAAATAGAAAGAAAAACAAGGAAAAATAAAGAAAACAAGAAAAAAATTAAAAAATAAAACGGAGGTACTTATGTAACTCCGCTTTATTTAGGAAATACAGTAAATAAAGCTATTTAATATATTAAATATGGAGGTATAATAATGAAAATTTATCCTAAAACTAGTAGAAATTTTGAAGGATTAGATAAAATGGAAAAGTATGTAAAAAAGTATAAAGGTGTTGAATTGCAGTATTTTGATGAGAATGGTATAATGGCCGAATTTGATTTAAAAACACCAGTAGAAAAGCTTATGGAAATGTATCCATATATAGAAGAGGTTACCATACATCCACCTTTATCATTTTATGATATAGAATGTATTATGCTAAAAGATATTAATATAATAAAAAAGCAGTTAAAAGATGTAGTAATGCTATCTAGAAAATATAATATTCATATAAATTTACTATATCATACTGAATGGGGATATAAGAAGCATTTTGAAGCAACAATAGATAAGTTTAAAGAGATATTGACAATAATAGAAGGAGAAAATGTATATCTTATATTAGAAAACATATATATGTTCTTTGAAGATAAGTGTAGTGTATTTGAAGTAGCAAATCGTATCAATCATCCAAATCTTAAAGTTTGTTTTGATATATGCCATTTATATTGTAGAGCTAATATTGAAAGAACAAATGTAGAAGAATATGCAAGTAGATATTTAGACCCAAATTTATGTAAAAAGTATATACATCAAGTACATTTTTCAGATACATTAGATAATGATGGGTATATAAAAAGAAGTACACATGGAAAGTTACATAGAAATATTGAGCAACTAAAATTTGACTTAAATCTTTTGAAAAAATATAATATGTATGAGTGTAATTATATTACAGAAATATCTGAGGAAGATTATAGTGCAAGAGTTGACCAATTAAAAGAGCTAGAAATGCTAGAGCAGGTTGTAAACAATAAAGAAGAATAAAAAATAATAGCCAAGTCGGCTATTATTTTTCTTTCTTTTCATTTTCAAGTATTTTCTCGATTTCTTTAAATCTCTTTACTTTTTCAGTAGTTGTTTTAATCATTTCTTCATCTGTTAAGAATAGTTTTTTAATATATTTATATGTTGGAAGTGTTTGGTTAATTTGCTTTATGTCATTCCAAACAATTTTATATAGATCATCATAAGGAATATCGTTCATTTGGTTTTTAACATACTCTTTATTATATGTTATTTCGACTGATACTACTAAGTCATCATCTTTTGGATATCCAAATACCATAGACTCAGAAACATAAGGTAGGTTATTTATTAGTATTTCAAGTTCTTCGGGAAATATTTTTTTACCATTTTTAAGTACAATTAAGTTCTTTTTTCTACCTGTTATAACTAGGAAGTTATCTTTATCAAAATAACCTAAATCACCAGTATAGAACCAGCCATCTTTTAAAACTTCTTTTGTAGCTTCTTCATTTTCGTAATATCCAAGCATAACATTTGGTCCTTTAGCTTTAATTTCACCAATACCATTATTATCTGGAGAATCTATCTCAATATCTACACTATAAACAGGTTTTCCAACAGTTCCCTCACGCATATTTTTAATATTTTCAGCTGCTATAACAGGGGATGTTTCAGTAAGTCCATATCCTTGTAATGGTATTATACCGAAAGCTTTAAATCCTTTTGCTACATCTTTATCTAGAGCAGCAGCACCGCTTATAACAAAACGTATATGTCCACCAAGCTGATCTAACACTTGTTTAAATATTTTCCTACGTACATCAATTCCAAGTTTAAGTAATGTACCACTTATAATTTTACCAAATTTAATAACTTTTTCTTTTTTTTGTTTTTTTACTTCAGTAAGTATCTTTTTATACATAGCTTCAAGTATTAAAGGAACACATACAAATACAGATACTTTATATTCAGCTAGATTTTTTTGTACATATTTTAGTCCATCACAAAATGTTGTACAAACTCCATTATGTAGAAATAGTAATAATGCAGTAGAACCAAATGTATGATGAAATGGTAAAAATGCTAGTGATACGTCAGTATCATAAAACTCTATCATACAATCTAGAGAGTATATATTAGATAAAATATTATCTTGAGATAACATAACTGCTTTAGAAAGTGATGTAGTACCAGATGTAAATAGTATAACACTCATTTCTTTTGTGTTTACTTTGTAATCATATATATCTGTTTTTCCAGCTTTAAGCTCAGCCTTTCCACTTTCCATTACTTCTTTTATTGTTGTATAATTATCTTCATTTTCTCTCATACAAATAAATTCTGTTAAGCTAGTACTTTTTCTACTTTTTATATTGTTAATAATATCTATGTAATTACTATCAAAGACAATACAATCAGCTTTACTTCTTGCAAGTGATGATTCAATTTCATCTTCTTTTAATCCTTTATCTAAAGGAACTACTATACCTACAGAAGAAAGTATACTTACAAAAGTAAGGGCCCATTCGTAGCTGTTTTTGCCAATTATAGCTATTCTTTTATGCATAAGGCCTAATTTTACTAATCCTTGTGAAAAGTTGTTTACATCGTCTTTTAAATCGTTATATGTAATGTATTTGTATTTTGGATCTTTTTCAACTTTTTCTTTAATTATAAAAGCATTTTTATCTTTAAATTTTTCTGCGCTATCTTCAAGTAACTCTCTAAAACTATTTAATTTTTTCGAGTTATCATATACTTTAATATCATTTCTCATTTTTTTCACCTCAAATGTTTATACCTCAATTATATTTTAAAGAAGTAAGAAAGTCAATCGAATAAGCGGTCAAATATTGTATATTACCGTATTTTATGATAATATATTTTTGTTAAAAGGGAGGATATAATGAAAGTAAGAGAATGTTTAGAAAATGTATTACCATATGTACCTGGTAAAACCGAGCAAGAAATAAAAGAGGAATTTAATCTAGAAAAAGTAGCAAAACTTGCTTCAAATGAAAATCCATATGGACCATCTGTAAAGGTAAAAGAAATACTAAATATGGAGACTAATGTATATCCAGATAATTATATGAATGATATAAGAGAAAAAGTATGCGAAAAGTTAAGTGTAGATAAAGATTGTGTATTATTTGGTAATGGCTCTGTAGAAATTATCCAGATGATATCACGTGTATTCTTAGATGCAAAGGATAATATAATTACACAAATTCCATCTTTTTCTAGCTATTTTTCTGAAGCAATGATACAAGGAGCTAATGTAAAAACTATAAAGTATAATAGTGAATATAACTTTAATTTAGATGAAATGTTACCACTAATAGATGATAATACTAAAATAATATATATAACTAATCCTAATAATCCACTTGGAACATTTATACCAGCAGATATTTTAGAGGAATTTATCCAAAAAGTTCCTAGCAATATCCTTATTGTAGTGGATGAAGCATATTATGAATTTGTAAGAGATGAGTCATATAAAAGTGCAATACAATTTTGTAAAAAGTATAGTAATGTATGTGTACTAAGGACTTTTTCAAAAGCTTATGCACTTGCAGCACTAAGAATTGGATATATAGTTGCAAGTAAGGATGTTATTAAAAACTTAGAAAAGGTAAGAGTACCATTTAATGTTTCTTCAACCGCACAAAAATGTGCTATAGCAGCACTAGAAGATAATGATTATATGCAAGAGACAGTAAGTAATATTCATGATACTATAGATTATATGTATGAAAAACTAGATGAGCTAAATATTGAGTATATTAAAACGCAAGCAAACTTTATTATGGTTAATGTAGGAAAGAAATCTAGTGAAGTAGTAAAGAGGCTATTAGAGCTAGGATATATAGTAAGGGACGGGTTCCCTCTTATGGATACATGGATTAGAGTTAGTATAGGAACACTTGGGCAAATGCAAGACTTTATTAAAGCATTAGAGGAGGTATTATAATGAAAGTTGGATATTTAGGGCCTAAAGGTTCTTATTCTTATGAGGCAGTTCAAAAGTATATAGGTGCTGAAGATAATATTTTAGAATACGATACAATAACTAAAGTTATAAACGCATTAGAGGAAGATAAAATAGAGACTTGTGTAGTACCACTTGAAAATGTTATACATGGAAGTGTAGTTGATACACTAGACTGTATATTAGAATATAAAGATATATACATTGTAAATGAACTAATTGTAGATATAAATCATGTACTAATGGCTAAGACTAAAGATACAAGAGTTGCTAGAATATACTCACATCCACAAGCTCTAGCACAATGCAGAAAATTTCTAAATGAGCAATACTTTAATATAGAACAAGTTGCTGTATCTAGTACATCTCAAGCAGCTTCACTTGCTGCAAAAGAGAGTGGTACTGCTTGTATTTGCAATATGGGATGCAAAGATTTATATGATTTAGAAATATTAAATAGCAATATTCAAGATATAAAAGATAATAAAACAAAATTTATTGTCTTATCTAAAAATAAAAATAAAGAGGCTAAAAGTAAAACAAGTCTTGTTTTCTCTACAATGAATGAACCTGGTGCATTATATAAAATATTAGGATTATTTTCACTTTCAGATATAAATTTAACTAGAATAGAGTCTAGACCTGCTAAAACAAAACTTGGTGAGTATATGTTCTTTGTAGATATAGATGGAGATGAAAATGAAGAAAGAATAAAAAAGACATTTGATATGATAAAAGATTTTTGCAGTGAATTTAGAATATTAGGCTCATATTAATTTTTCAAAAGTTAGATAAAATATATTGATTATAAAAAAACGATGAGATATAATTGTCTATAAGGGAATGGGATTATGTATGAAAAAAAATAGTGAAAAGAAAAAGATGAATTTTCTATTAAAAGCACTTATTTATATTGGTGTATTGCTATTGATATTTGTTGTAACAATTCTAGGAACAAAATATTATTTTTATGATAGCGACAGCGCTATTAAAAAAACAGACTTATCTGCAGTAAGTGTAGATGATATTAAATTAGGTCAGAATATAAATGATGTTGACTTAACAAAATATACAGCTACAGAAAATGTTGTGGATAATTGTAACTATAATTTTGAGGAACTAAGTATAAAAACAGACTCTAAAGGAGAAATAGAGTATATAAATGCAAATTATAGGAAAGTAAAATTATATGTAGGTCAAGAGGAAAATGTAGAAATAGATAGAGTAAATAAAATATGGGAAATATTAGGAAGTAATTATGATACTAAAATGTATAAAGAAAAGGAAAATAATTATTGGAAAATTGCAAAGTATGTAGATACAGAAAATGATATATACTTAGGACTAGTATACTCTAGATTTAATAATGAAATGATTAATGTTATTTTATCTAATAAGAAAATTAAAGAATAGTGCAAAAATAGGTAAGAGTACAACATAACTCTTATCTATTTTTTTCTTGCATTTTAATAAAAACTGTGGTATATTTACACAGGAAGTGAGGTATGATACTTATGAATAAAAAATATGATGTTATTGTAGTAGGTGCAGGACCTAGTGCAGTATTTCTAGCTTATGAATTAATTGAGAAAAAAAGTAATAAAAAAGTTCTACTTGTAGAACAAGGAAAAAGTGTAGATAAAAGATATTGTCCTATTGAAAAGTCTGGAAAATGTATTCATTGTAAACCAATGTGCAATATTACTTGTGGCTTTTCAGGAGCAGGCGCTTTTTCAGATGGAAAATTATCACTATATAATAAAGAAGATGAAGATTTACATGTTGGTGGTATATTACACGAATATATTGGTGTAGATAAAACAAAAGATTTAATAGACTACACAGATAAAATATATCTAAAATTTGGTGCGGACAAGCATTTAGAAGGAACTGAATATAAAGAAGAAGTAAAAAAGATTTGTGATAAAGCTAAAAAAGAAAATATTACTTTAATAGATATACCAATTAGACATCTTGGAACAGAAAAAAGTCATGAATTATATTATAAAATACAAGAATATTTATTAGAACATGGTACAGATATAATGTTTGAAACTGCTGTAAAAGATCTAATAATTGAAGATAATAAGGTAAAAGGAGTTAAGGTACAAAACTCTAATGATTATATTGAAGGAAAAGAAGAATGTGAAGAAATATATGCAGATAAAGTTGTACTAGCTGTTGGTAGAAAAGGTGCTAATTGGTTAGTAGATATGTGTGACAAACATAATATTACAACTGAGGCAGGAACTGTAGATATTGGTATTAGATATGAACTACCAGATAAGGTTATGGAAAAAATAAATAAATATATGTATGAAGGTAAGTTTATAGGTCGTGTTGGAAGATATAAAGATAAAGTGAGAACATTTTGTCAAAATCCAAGTGGCTTTGTTTCAACAGAAGTTTATGATAACAATATAACACTTGTTAATGGTCATTCATATAAGGAAAAGAAAAGTACTAATACAAATTTAGCGATACTTGTATCACATAACTTCAATTATCCATTTAATAAGCCAATAGATTATGGTAGAAATATAGCTAAAAATCTAAATGAAATTGGTGCAGGAAAAATAGTTGTACAAAGACTAGGAGATATATACAGAGGAAAGAGAACATGGAAAGAAGAACTAGAAAATAACTCTGTAGTTCCAACTTTGAAAAATGCTGAGCCTGGAGATTTAACTTTTGCTATTGGATATAGAACTATGACAAATATATTAGACTTTATACAATCTGTAGATAAAGTTGTAGAAGGCTTTGCAGCACCAGAGAACCTACTATATGGTCCAGAAATAAAGTTTTATAGTAATAAAGTAAAAATAACAAAAGACTTTGAAACTAGTGTAGAAGGACTATATTCTATTGGAGATGGTGGCGGAATGACTAGAGGTTTAATGATGGCATCATGTTCTGGAGTACAAATGGCTAGAATAATTGAAGGAGTGTAAAATATTATGAATATAGAAAAAGGAAAAACATATAGACATTTTAAGGGCCATATTGTTAAAGTATTAGAAATTGGTACTAATACAGAAACAATGGAAGAAATGGTAGTATATGAGCATTTAGGAGATAATAAAATATGGATAAGACCATATGATATGTTTGCAAGTCAAGAAGACATTAGTAGTAGAAAAGATAATATAACTGGTCAAAAAACAAGATTTGAATTATATGAATTATAGGTAGAGTTTAGGCTCTACCTTTTTCTGCATTACATTTGTGTTAAAAATACATTACATAAATCACATTTAAATATTATTAATTGTTAATATTGCTTAAAATGTGTATAATATAGGTAAACATAGGAGGTTTATTTATGGACGAGTTAAAAAATAAATTAATTGCAGAATATATAGAAAGAAATAACATAAAACTTGATGAGAATCAAGATATAGAAGATGTATTAAATATAGAGGATAAATATGATGGATATAACTTAAAAGAGCTATCTATTAATGATGAAAAAATATCAATAGAATATGACGAATATGATAATGTTATAAAAAGAACAAGAAATGGAAAAAATTATAAAGAAGTACTAAAGTATGATTTTGATGGTAAATTAAACTCTAGTTATTATTCTGAAAAAACAAAAAATGATTTTGATGAAGAAATGTTAAATAAAACTGTTATAAAATATCATAGAAATGGTTGTATAAGTAGCAAAACAAATGCTAAATTTACAGATAATAACACATATAATTATTATAAATCAGAAGGATTTACAAATAAAGGAGAACCTCTTTTTAGTGTAGAAGAAGAGACAAAGCATAATCCAATTCATGAAGATGGAAAAGAGTATAGTACAAAGGTAAGTAAGTCTTTTTATAACGAAGATGGAAAAGCTATGTCAAAAAAATATTTTTTAGAAAAGTATCCTGAATATGCAGATGAAATAAATGCACTAGATGAAATGAAAAATGTAGATTATAAAATAAAAGAAGAAGTAGATGTAAATGGAAATTTAGCACGTCAAATAATACAATATGGAGATTATACTGAAGAAAAAGAATATAAAAATGGAAAATTAGCATCTAAATCTTTAGATAAAAATACAGAGCAAGAAATTTTACATAAGAAACAAATATATAATAAAAAAGGTGAACTAGAAATTAAGTCTTATGTAAATTATGATAAAGTGAAAAAAACAGGTGAATCAAGAATTAGCAATGGACATGGCGACACTATTATGGCAATACATGTAGATAAAGATAAAAAAGCTAAATTAATGTGTTATTCTATAAATTCAATAAACCCTAATGAACCAATAAGTAGCAATAAGTTTTATCAAGAGTGTGTGGAAAATGAAGGAAATAATGAGTCATTAAAAAAAGTATTAAATGAAAGAGATGTCATATATAATTATACTATAACTAGTGGTTTTGATATTGAAGATGTTTCAAGTAATAAAAATAAACTAGTAAATAGCATTTTAGGAAAAATTAAATTATCACGTGAAATGAAGGAATATGAAAAATATCAAGAATATTATCGTGAGTTACATGAAGAACAATCTAAAAAAATGAATAATGATAAAGATAAATTAAAAATAGGAGAAAATAAAAGAGAAGAAAAAGATAAAAAAGCAAAAGAAAAAGAAGAGATAGGGAGATAGATGCGTATGTTATTAGATAAAATAAAAAGTATATTTTCTAGTGTTTTTGGTAATAGAAAAAAATTACCAGAAGTAGATTTTAACCAAATATATCAAGATTCAAAAAGTGGTAAAATAGACTTATATTCTTTAGATGAAAATACTCTATCGAAGATAGATGAAACATTAGAAAAAGAAGTTATAATAGAAAAGAAAAATTTAGAAAAAGAGATAGGCGAAGAAATAGAGCTTTCAGAAGATGCAATTGATACAAAAATTCAAGAATTAATTGAAGAAATACATAGATTATTAGTTCAAGTTGAAGAAAGAAATAAAAAAATAGATGCAACTGTTTAAAATGTGAAAGAATGGTACTAATTTGTATTAATTATTACCATTTTTTCTTTGGAGGAGTTTAAATGAAGAAAATTGTAATGGCAACAAATAATGTAGGTAAAATAAATGAACTTAAAAAAATGCTAAAAGGATATGAAATTTATTCTCAAAAAGAAATGAAAATTGAAGATTTAAATGTTGAAGAAAACGGTGAGACTTTTGAGGAGAATGCTATAATTAAAGCTAATTCAATTAAAAATTTAGTTGGAAAAGACATATATATTTTAGCAGAAGATTCTGGTATATGTGTTGAAGCACTTAATGGATATCCTGGAGTAAAAACTAAAAGAGCAGCTCAAGAAGAGCTAAAAAAAGAAGTTACAAATGAAGAACGATATAAACTTTTAATAGAAAAAATGAAAGATATTGAAAATAGAAAAGTTATATGGCAAACAGTAGTAGCTCTAATTGAGCCTAATGGTAAAGTATCTACATTTATAGGAGAAGTTGAAGGTAGTGTTGCATATGAGATTACTGGAAATAATGGATTTGGATTTGACCCTATATTTTATATAAAAGAAGAAGGAAAGACTTTAGGACAAATGAGCTTTGAAGAAAAAGAAAAATATAGTGCCAGAAAAAGAGCAATTGAAAAATTAATTAAATATTTGGAAGAAAAATAAAAATTTGTAATAAAAACAAAAAAATGTAAAAAACATTTTGATTTTTAGTTATTTATGATATACTATAATATATGTAAAGTATGGAGGATGTATATGAATAGTAAAAAAGGAATATCAAAAATTGCAATAGTAATTATTATTTTTGTTGTTATATTATTAATAGCAGGTGGAACTATATTAACTATATGGCTTATAGATAAAAATAAACCTGTAACTGAAGTAAAACTTTATGAAGAATATAATGAAGGACAGGAAATTTCAAATGATGAATTTGAAGAAGATGAAGTATTAACACCACTTGCAAAAGGTTTAACAGAATATAGAAATGACGAGCTTGGTGTAAGATTTGGTTATTTTGATAGTATGGAAATACCTGTTGATGAAGAGGCAGATGATGGTACATATATTTCAACAATCAATTCTGAAGAAAAATCTACTGTAATTCAACTTAGAATTGGAAAAATAGATGTATCACAACCAGGTATTGATCATATAGATAAACAAAAAGCTGCTCTAAAACAAGAACTAATTGAAGCTGAAACTTATGAAATAGAAGTTGAAGAAAACGGAAAGAAAGTTACTAAAACTATTGTACCTACAGAAGATGAAGTATCAGATATAGATATATCTTATACATTATTTGCAGGACAATTAGCTGTTAGATTTAAATATACAGAAAATGATATGGAAGCAGCTAGAGTATTAACTATTAAGGATGAGAAGGTATACTCTTTAACATATAAAGCTGAAAAGGATGATTATAATTATAATGACCAAGAAAAAATATTCCAAACTTTTGAATTTATAGATAGAATTGATGATGTAAAACCAGATGATTTAAATACAGTCGTTATAAATGGTAAAGAGTATAGTTTACCAATGAAAGTATCAAATATTGAAGGTTTACCTATAGATTCAAAATACTCTACTGGAAAAATTCAACCTAATTATTATACAGTAGTATCACTATATGAATTACAAAATCCAAAATATAGTGGATACATATACAATGCAAGAGCTAGTGTAAATGAAATAGGTAAAGGATATATTACTGCAATATCTACAGATGTTGACAGAGGAGGAAATATTAAAATATATAAAGGTGTAGAAATTGGAACTACATATGCTAAAGTTAAAGAATTATTAGGAAGCCCAACTAAGCAATATTATTCAGATGATGAGTCTACACTAACAAACATTTATCAGATACAAGGTGTTACAATACAACTTAGATTTAGAAATGATGATTTATCTAAACCAGACGAAACATCAAAAGTAGTATCAATATTACTTAGAGTTCCTAGATAAATTAAAATATAATATAAAACCACTTGTTTTAAATTCTTTTTAAAGCAAGTGGCTTTATTATGCTAAATTATTATTTTTTCCTTTCAATTTATATATATTTGTAGTAAAATATATATATCAAAAAATATATTCTAATGAAGGAGGTAAATAATGCAAAGAATTTGGAATTTGAAGAAATATGATAATAATTTAGTTGAGAAGATAAGAGAAGAGTATAAAGTTTCTGAAATTATGGCTAAGCTTATTATATCAAGAGATATAGATTTTAAAGATATAGATAGCTTTTTAAATGGCACTTTAGATGATTTAAATGACCCATATAAGATAAAAGATATGGATAAATTTGTTAAAAGGGTAGATGAAGCTATAAAAAATAAAGAAAAAATTTGCATTTATGGTGACTATGATGTAGATGGTATTACTAGTATAACCATAATGTATAAATTTTTAACTAAGCTTGGTGCAGATATTATGTATTATTTACCAGATAGACTAATTGAAGGATATGGAATAAATAATAATGCCCTAAAGGAAATTAAAAATAAAGGAGTATCATTAATTATTACAGTAGACTGTGGTATTACAGCAATAGAAGAAGTAAAATTTGCTAAGGAGCTAGGTCTAGATGTATGTATAACTGACCATCATGAGTGTGCACCGGAATTGCCAGATGCTCTAGCAATAGTAAATCCTAAAAGAAAAGATGATACATCTTCATTTAAGCTACTTGCAGGTGTTGGTGTAGCATTTAAGTGTATTAGTGCAATAGCAATAAAATATAATTTAGATAAAGATGAGTATCTAAAATATTTAGATATAGTTTCTATTGGAACTATATCAGATATAGTTCCACTTATAGGGGAAAATAGGATTATATCTAAATATGGACTAAAAATGATGGAAAACACAGAAAATATAGGACTTAAAGCATTGCTAAAACTAGTAAATGCTAAAGAAATAGATAGTATGATGGTATCATTTGGAATGGCACCAAGAATAAATGCTTGTGGCAGAATGGGTAATGCTTCTGCAGCAGTCAAACTGTTGCTTGAAAAGGATAAAAATACAGCAGAGAAAATAGCATTAGAGCTAGATAATTTAAATCAAGAAAGAAAAAATGTTGAAACTATAATATTTAATGATGCTATGGAAATAATAAAGGAAAAAAATCTTGAATCAAAAAATAGTATCGTACTATATAAAGATTCTTGGCATAATGGTGTTATAGGAATTGTTGCATCTAGACTTGTTAATATGTATTATAAGCCTGTAATACTACTAACTAAAGAAAATGGTATTATACGTGGTTCAGGACGTTGTCCAGCTGGATTTTCAATTTATGATGCACTAACTGATTGTAAAGATAAACTAATACAATTTGGAGGTCATGAGCTAGCAGCAGGACTTAGCGTACAAGAAGATATGCTAGAAGAATTTATACAATCATTTGAAGAAGCTTCTTTTAAAAGAAAAGATGCTATTTCTGAACAGATTATAAATATAGATGCACAAATAGAAAGAAAAGACTTAAATATACAGATAATTAGAGATATTAGGACTCTTAAGCCATATGGACAGTCTAATCAGGTACCAATATTTGTATATAAAAATTTAAAAGTTAATGCTATAAGAACAATAAAGGACGATAAGCATTTAAAACTAGTATTAAAAGATGATAAAAGCTTAATAGATGCTGTTGGATTTTCAATGGGACCTAGACGTGATGAGATAAGGATAGGAGATAAAATAGATGTTGTAGGTAATGTAGAAGTTAATACATACAACACACCTAAAACTATACAACTAGTATTACAAGACTTTAAAAAGTCAATTTAAAATAGGAGATGTAAATGGAACAAAAAGATTATTTAGAAGAAATAAAAAATGTATTGGAAAAAGAGAATATAAAATATGAATTAGATGAACTAGAAAAAGTAGTAGAATATGCAAAAGATAGCTATAAAGACAAACAAATACTTAACGATAGTACAATAGATTTTGTACTTGAAGTAGCAAGTGAAGTAGCTACATTAAGACTAGACGATAAATCTATATATGCAGCTCTTATGTACCCTATTGTAGATTATGATGATTTTGATGAGAAAAAATTATCTGAAGTTGCTGGTGAAGAAACAACAGATTTAATCTTAACTTTAAAACAGTTAGAAGAAGATTATAAAAAAGAAGATAAAATAAATATATCAACAAATCCAGAAGTGCTAAGAAATATGTTTATGGCTATTGCAAAGGATATAAGAGTAGTAATTATTAAAATAGCTGAAAGACTATCTTATATGAGAAGAATGAATACATTAGATAATAGCGTAAAGGAGCAAATAGCAAAAGAGTGCTTAGAAATATATGCTCCTATAGCTCATAGACTTGGTATGTCAAAAGTAAAATCTGAACTTGAAGATATATCTTTTAGAATTTTACTACCAGAAGAATATCACAATATAAAAGAGCAAATTGATGAGAAAAAAGAAGAAAGAGAAGCATATATTGATGCAAGGATAAAAGAAGTAACAGAAAAGCTTAAAGAGCAAAATATAGAAGCAACTATATATGGTAGACCAAAACATTTTTATAGTATATATAAGAAAATGAAAGCAAAATCATGTAAAGCAGATGATTTATTTGACCTTATTGCAATAAGAGTTATTGTAAACTCAATAAAAGACTGCTATAGTGTATTAGGAATTGTACATGATATGTATAAGCCAATGCCTGGTAGATTTAAAGATTATATTGCTGTACCAAAGACAAATATGTATCAGTCACTTCATACTACTGTTTTTGGTGAAGGTGGTAGACCATTTGAAATACAAATACGTACATGGGATATGCACAATGTAGCTGAACGTGGTATTGCAGCACACTTTTCATATAAAGAAAAAAGTAAGAAAATATCTGAGGCAGATAAAAAGATTATTTGGCTTAGAAAAACTTTAGAGATACAAAAAGAACTAGCAGATAATACTGAGAATATGGATAAAATTAAAACTGAGATATTTGGAGAAGAAGTTTTTGTATTTACACCTAAAGGAGATATTAAGTCTATGCCTAAAGGCTCAACACCAATAGATTTTGCATATTCAATTCATCAAAAAGTTGCAGAGCAAATGGTAGGTGCTAAAATAAATGGAAGAATGGTACCACTTAATACTAAGCTTGAAAACAAAGATGTTGTTGAAGTTGTAACAAGTAAAAATTCAAAAGGACCTAATAGAGACTGGCTTAAATATGTAAAGACTACAAGTGCTAAAAATAAAATAACTAGTTTCTTGAAAAAAGAAGGTAGAGAAATTAATATCCAAAGTGGTAAAGAGTCTTTTGATAAAATTTTAAGAAAGCAAAAATATTCACGTGATGAACTATTAAAAGATGAATTTATAGAGCCTGCTTTAAAAAGATTTAATTGCAAAACATTAGATGATTGTTATGAAAATATAGGATTTGGTAGTATATCACCTGTAAAAGTGGTTAATAAAATTGTAGAGTTATATGAAGATAGTATTAATCCAACAGATGACTCAAAGTTAAAAGTAGTTACTAAGAAAAGAAAAAATAATAGTAATGATTTAGTAGAAGTAGAAGGAATAGATAACTGCTTAGTTAAATTTGCTAGATGCTGTTCACCAATACCAGGAGATGATATAGTAGGATATATTACTTTTTCAAATGGTATTTCAATTCATAGAAAAGACTGTGCTAATTTAAAAGCATTAGATATAGAAGCAAGAACTATAAAAGTATCATGGAAAGAGCAAACACAAGCTGAATTTACAGCACGTGTTGTTGTAAAAGCAAATGATAGAGATGGAGTACTTGCAGATATATTAAAAACTATGCGAGAACTAAAAATAGATATAACTGAAATAAGTACTAAAGTTACACAAGATAGAGAAAATATAACTAATTTATGTGCAACAGTTAAAGATATAAACACTATGCAGACTATGATAAAAGCATTAAGAAAAATAGATAGTGTTTTTGATGTAAGGAGAATAAAATAATATATGGTTAATATAGAAGAAGTACAACTAGAGATATTAGACACAGGGCATATAACTAATTGTTATATCTTATATAACAATGAAAAAGAGGCTTTAATAGTAGACCCTGCATTTAATTCAGAAGTTATAATAAATAAAATAGAAAAACTAAATTTAAAACCTAAATATGTGTTATTAACACATGCTCATGCTGACCATACAATGGCATTAAATGAAATAGTTGAAAAGTATAATATAAATGTTATAGCAAATAAAAAAGAAAAAAATATGATTGAAGGAAAAGTCAATGATTACGCTGATGTATTTGGACTTAAGACAATAGAAAAGCCATTAGATAAATTTATTTATTTAAAAGATGGAGAAATAATTAAACTTGGTAATGATGAAATTAAGATGATACATACTCCTGGTCATACAGTTGGTAGTGTTTGTTATTACATAGTAAACCAAAATATGTTACTTACAGGTGATACATTATTTAAAGACTGTTTTGGAAGATGCGACTTAGCTACAGGTAGTATAGATGATATGATTAAATCGTTAATAAAATTATATAAAGAATATAATAATTGTAGAATATATCCAGGCCATGAATCAGTAGGTGTTACAGTTGAAGATACATATTATTATATAAAAATATATCTAAGAAAAAGCTTTCAATTTGACTTAGATAGTTATGTTAAAGATGATGGAGGAAAATATGAATCACTTTAAAGATATAATAGAAGAAGAAAGTACAAAAGAATATTACAAAGAGCTACATGAATTTGTGTATAAAGCATATGAGGAGAGTACAGTTTTTCCAGATAAGAAAAATATATTTGCAGCACTTAAATATACCCCTTATGAAAATGTAAAAGTAGTAATTTTAGGACAAGACCCATATCATGGTCTTGGTGAAGCACATGGAATGGCATTTTCAGTGTGTCCTGGTATTAAGACACCACCATCACTTCAAAATATATATAAAGAGTTAAATCAAGAATTAGGATGTTATATTCCTAATAATGGTTATTTAATGAAATGGTCTAAACAAGGTGTATTACTTTTAAACTCAGTTTTAACTGTAAAAAAAGATACTCCTGCATCTCATAGAGGAATAGGCTGGGAGACTTTTACAGATAGAATAATAGAGGAAATTAATAAAAAAGAAGAACCTGTAGTATTTATGCTTTGGGGAAATTTTGCTAGATCTAAAAAATATTTAATTACTAACCCTAAACATCTAGTACTTGAGGCTCCACATCCAAGTCCATTTTCTGCAAGAACAGGATTTTTTGGATGTAACCATTTTATAAAAGCAAATGAATTTTTAATAGCTAATAATAAAGAGCCTATAGATTGGCAAATAGAAAATATATAGATATGCAGGATATTAAGTTATCCTGCATTTATGTTTTATTAAAATACATATTTTAAAAATCAAATTCATATATATTATTGGTGATATTATGAAAGTTTTTGTTTTAGGTGAAGATAAAAGAAGTATGAATTTAAGAAAGATATATAATTGTAGTTCAACTAAGTTTGAAGATGCAGATGTTATATTTTGTCCTATACCATTTTCTAAAGATAATATAAAAATTAACGGTGAAAACATAAAAATTGATACATTAATTGATGCATTAAGAGGTAAGGATAAAATATTAATCTCAGGCGTTATAAATGATGAAATTAGAGAAAAATTTGAAGAAAATAATATAAAATATTATGACATAATGCAATTTGAAGAATTTAGTGTTATGAATGCTATTGCTACAAGTGAAGGAGCGATAAAAAAGGCTATTGAAATGACAGATAAAACACTTAATAACTCTAATATATTAATACTTGGATATGGCAGAATTGGAAAGATTTTAGCACATAATTTAAGTGGATTTGGTGCTAAAATATATTGTGAAGCAAGAAAAGAAAAAGATATTGCATTAATTAAAAGTATGGGATATAATGAAGTAGATTTAAGTAGTTTAGATTATGTTTTGCCAGATATGGATATTATTTTTAATACTATACCACATATTATGTTAGATAAAGATATAATAGATATATTAAAAGAAGATGTTAGTATTATAGACTTAGCATCAGCACCAGGTGGTGTAGACTTTGAATATTGCTCTAAAAAAGATATAAATGTGTGTTGGTATTTAGCTATTCCATCAAAAGATTCGCCATATTCTGCTGCTATGTACATAAAAGATACTATGGATAAAATATTAGGAGAGGTTAACTAATGGGAGAAAAAATAAATGTAAAAGAAATTGTTACAAGAAGAAAAAAAATGCTAAAAAAAGAAGTTGAAAGCTTAAAAAATAAAGGGCTAGTACCTAAGCTTGCTGTAATTTTAGCAAGTGATGATGAAGCATCTAAGATATATGTTGGAAAAAAGAGAAAAATGTGTGAAGAACTTGGAGTATTGCAACAAGAGTACATTTTAGATGAAAGTGTTACTACAGATGATGTGGTAAATATAGTTGAAAAATTAAATAATGATAGCACTGTTAATGGTATACTTGTACAGTTACCATTATTTAAGCATTTAGATATGGACAAGATATTAGATAGTATATCATATAAAAAAGATGTTGATGGATTTCATCCACTAACTCTTGGAAAACTATTTATAGGGGAACATGAAACATTTATTCCATGTACACCAAAGGGTATAATGACAATACTTGATGATATTAATACAGAGTATGAAGGAAAGCATGCTGTAATAGTAGGAAGAAGTAGGATAGTAGGAAAACCTATATCACAAATACTTTTAAAAAGAGGTGCTACAGTTACAATATGCCATTCTAAAACTCAAGATATATCACTATATACAAAGCAGGCAGATATACTTGTTGTAGCAGTTGGAAAACCACATATTGTAACAAAAGATATGGTAAAAAAAGGTGCAATAGTTGTAGATGTTGGTATTAATAGAATAGATGGTAAAATAATAGGCGATGTAGATACAGAAAATGTACTAGAAGTATGTAGTAAAATAACACCTGTTCCTGGAGGAGTAGGAATTACAACAGTTTTATCTTTACTTGAAAATGTGGTACAAGCTTGTAAATACCAAAATAAAAACTAGTAGTTAATAGCTACTAGTTATTTTTTGTTAATATCAAATAAGTCAAAATAGTATTTTTGAGGATCATGCTTTTTAGCATAAATATCAATTGAATAATTATAATCATAAGGACTAACTAGCGGTGTAACAGTACTTTGCTTATTATAAAATTTAGCATAGTAACTATCTAATGGTAGTTTTATCATAAGAGTAGGGTCAATGATATAATTATCAACTTCAATCCATACATGTGAGCCATCCTCAGAGTTTTTTGAGTTTTTAAGTATTTCTACTTTTCCTGTGCATATAGAAGCATTATCAAATATAGTTGCAATATAGTAAGATGTAAGTAAGCAGTTTCCAATATTAAAGCCTTCTTTAAATATTTTGCCTAGAGTAGTTTTGTTATTTCCATCTAAGAAGACAATATTAAAAATACTTTTTCTTAAATCTTTATCCCAAGCAAATGCTTCTAAATTAATTCTTCTTTGTTTGGATATAATTTTCCTTAACATTGTTGAAGGTAACATTAGTATCACTTCCTATATTTTTTTATTTAGGAGAGTAATTGTAACATAATAGATGTAACTTGTAAATAATTATTGTAAAAAATTACAAAAAATGTTATAATTCTAAAAAAATGAGGAGGCACTTTTATGTGGACATTTTTTTGTCTTTTTACAGTAGCAGCATGGGCATTAACTGAGCTTTTTGGTAAAATGGGTTCAAAGCAAAATGAACAAGATAAGTTGAGTCACTGGAAAATTACATCAATAGTAGGATTTGCCATGGGAGCACTTGCATTAATTTACATAGTCTTTTTAAAGACAGATGTATCACTTAGTAATATAATGTCATATTTACCTATTTCATTATGTTATATAGTATCAATGATATTTGGATATGTAGGACTTAGATATATAATGCTATCTATATCTTCACCTGTATCAAATGCATCTTGTGGTGTAACTTCTATACTTTGTGTAATATTTTTAAACCAAATTTTAGGGCCTATACAAATATTAGCAGTTGTTACAATAGTTTTAGGAATAATAATATTAGGCTATACTTTTGTAGATAGAGAAGCACAAAAAGCAAGTGATAAAAAATATACAAAAAGTCTAATTGCTTTAATGTTTCCACTATTATATTGTATTTTAGATGGTATAGGATCATATTTAGATGCATTATATCTAAATGACTGTATAATGACTGAAAATGAAGTAACTGTTTGTTACTTTTTAACATTTTTTGTAGTTGGTCTTATAGCATGGATATATGTTGGAATAAGAGAAAAGAAAGTATATAACATATTTGAAAATAAATGGTTTTGCTATCAGTCAATTGGAGAGGCTGTAGGACAAATAACTTATGTATTTGCACTAGCTGAAGCACCTGCTATAGCAGCACCATTAATAGCTACATACAGTGTTGTATCTGTGCTATTATCTAGAATATTCTTAAAAGAGAAATTATCTAAATTTCAGTATGTTGTAATAGCAGTTGTAATGGTTGCTATGTTTATATTATCTTTTGAATAGTTATAAAAGGAGAGTGTGAAGTATGAATTATAGGAAAGCTACAGTAGATGATGCATTATCTATAGCTATTGTTAATGTATATACTTGGAGAACTCAATATACAGGACTTATGGAAGAAGAACTAATACAGTATAGAATAAAAAACTTAGAAGAAACATATAAAAATGTAAAAACTAAAATTGAAACTGGCATAGAATACTATGTAGTTGAAGATAAAAATACTGTAATAGGATTTTGTAGTTTTGGTAGAGCTAAAAATGAAAGATACAAAAATTCTGGTGAAATCTATGCTCTATATATTTTAGAAGGGTATAAATCTAAAGGAATAGGAAAAGCACTATTTAATATAGCTAAAAAAGAATTACAACAATATAAATATGATACAATGATAGTAAATTGTTTAAAAGGAAATCCATCACTTGGATTTTATATCCACATGGGTGGAAAAGTAATAGAAGATAACATTATTGAAAAAAATGGATATAAGCTAAAAGAAGATACATTATTTTATAATATATAAATTTACACCTCATAATTTGACATATATGATATACTAACATAAATGCAATACATTAGAAAACATAATTAATATTCAGTTTGTAGTATAAAAATATAATTATAAATTATGAGGAGGGAGAATTTATATATGAGAGAA
Source organism: uncultured Clostridia bacterium (assembly GCA_947628575.1). Lineage (GTDB taxonomy): Bacteria > Bacillota > Clostridia > TANB77 > CAG-465 > CAG-465. Next base: position 31,246 of record CANRAK010000003.1, read on the forward strand.
GAAAAGGTTTTTGCCAAAGGCTTTTGCTTTGCAAAAATATTTATATTCTTTTTGATAGGTTGCCTATTTGGGACATACTATGAACAGATGTTATGGTATTTTAATAACGGTACATGGATAGAAAAGCAAGGACTTATATATGGACCATTCAGCCCAATATATGGTATAGGTGTAGTAGTATTTATTATTTTTCTAGGAAAGAATAATGATAATAGAGGAATAATAAAAACATATATTTATTCTTGTATAATTGGTGGAGCAGCAGAGTATATAACTGGATTACTTTCAAATATACTTTTTGGAGTTAAATTTTGGGATTATACAGGATATTATTTAAATATAGATGGACTTACAACAATACCATTTATGATGTTTTGGGGTATACTTGGACTTATACTTATGAAGATAATATATCCATATATATCTAATTTAATAGAAAAGATACCATATAAAATTGGAATACCAATATATTATTTTATACTAATATTTATGGTATTAAATTGCTTACTTACTCTTATAGCATTTACAAGAATGACTCTAAGAAACGAGGGAAAAGAGCCAGTAACAATAATAGGCGAGTTTTGTGATAAAAATTATGATGATGAATTTATGTATAAGAATTTTCCAACAATGAAAAAAATTAGTGGTTAAAAAATAGCATATAACATTATATGTTATTTTTTTTTGTTATCTTTTTTTTAAAATACGTGATATAATATATAGAATAGGAGAGGAAATATGAAAAAAATTATAAAGTTTATTATCATTTTTTTAGTTCTTATTATTGCTATTTTATCACCTTTTATACATGAAGGGTACGATATGTATAAAAGAGCATTAGAAGAAGAGCCTATAAGTAAAAAATTAGAAGAAATAAAGCAAAAAGAAAATTATACTAAACTAGAAGATTTACCTAAGATGTATGTTAATGCTGTAATTGCAGCAGAAGACCATAGATTTTACAAGCATGGTGCTATTGATTTATTATCTGTAGCAAGAGCTATAATAAACGATATAAAAACAATGAGTTTTGATGAAGGTGGTAGTACAATAACGCAGCAGTTATGTAAAAATATATATTTTACACAAGAAAA
>CANRAK010000004.1 GCA_947628575.1 uncultured Clostridia bacterium
AAAAAAGTAGAAGTATCTTTTAAAAGAGTATCAGGTCTTAAAGATACACAATTGCAAGATAATATAAACAATTTGTTACAAGAGGCAGCCAAATCTTTATATGATGAGTCAGACATACAAGATGAAGAAATATTGTATTCACATATATATAATTATACAGATGTATACATTTTTAATAACGTACTTTCTACACTATATTGCAAAGAAAAATGTGATGTTGATGGAAAAATTGAATGTCAATATAAAAGTGTAAATATAAATTTAAATGATTTAAAAGAAATAGAGTTTAAAGATATATTTGTAAGCTCAGCTAACATAGAAGAATTATTAAATGAGGAGTGTAGACTAGCATATAATAGTAGTGATTTTGTTTTTAGTTTTTCTCCTAAAAACATATATATTCCAGTTTCTAGTAATAAAGTAGAGAAGATTAATTTATATAATATTAAAGATTATGTTGCAATATATAAAAGATATGCAAATAACAAGAAAATATTTGAAAAAACATATAATGCTATTCCATATGTATTTACTACCAAAAAGTTTTCAGAAAAGGATTGGTATGGACTTGTTGAAGATAATTTATTTATAGATACATATAACACTATAAATTATGATGAGTATTCACAAGGTGTTAAAGAAAATGTAGAGAGTGCATATAGAGATGCGGTTAATAAAGCGAAAAACATATCATATAAAAATCCATCAAAAAGATATTTAGTACAAATTATACCTACAGTAAAAAATGATGAAGATAAATTTATTGTTAATGTAGAGTGCAATATTTATGAAATTGAAAAACAATTCTTTATAGATAATATAGAGAAATTTATAGTAGCTTCAGAGAACAAATCTGATGAAGAAATAGTAAAGGTTGAATATTTTGATCCAGCTATTATGGATGCAGACCAATATTTAGTAGAAGAGACAAGCGAGAACTTTAAAAAAATTGTAGATAAAGATGGAAATGATTTAAATGAAATAAATTTAACTAATAATTCAGAAATAAGCTAAGGGATAAACACATCTTAAATTTATATTAAGATGTGTTTTACTCTTTACAATTTTTGTTAAATAATATATACTTTAATTAGTATGTTAGAATAACGTCTAAATAATATGAGAGGATGTATATAATGAGAAATGCATGGGAGGCTTTAGCAGATACTACTAGAAGAGAAATTTTGAATATATTAAAAAAAGGTGAATTAAGTGCTGGCGATATATATGATTATTTTGATATTACAAAACCTTCTTTAAGTCATCATTTATCTGTGCTAAAGCAAGCTAATTTAGTAAAGGCAGATAAAAGAGGACAAAGTATAATATATTCTTTAAATTTAAAGGGACTTAATGAGGTTTCAAATTATATTAGAGGTTTAAAAAAGTAAGGGGGATTATATATGAGAAATAAGAAAAATATTACAATTTTAGGAGTTGGAGTAGCTAATGCTTGTGCATCTGCATATGCTATTTCAAAATTATCTACTAGTGTTCCAATTAATTTTTTTGCAAAAAGTACTGTTGATAAAATGGTACCAAAAACAACACTTTTTATAATACCAGCAATTATGATAATAATTAGTATATGTCAAGTAATATATAGACTAAAGACAATGGATAAACCAGTAACTTTTGGTAAATTACTTGAAGATGGACTGTTTGCATTTATAGATGGATTGCTGGCAGTAGTGAATTGGTCTTTAATATATATAGGATATTGCTATACTAGCACAAATATTGTTAATGGAGATTTTGTTCCTGTAATTTATATATTTACAGCAATATTAGGTGTTATAATGATGGCTATATACAGTACTTTTCCGATAAATAAATTTGGCAGTAGATTAGGATTAAGAACTAAAGAAACATTACAAGATAAAGAGGTATGGAGAGTATCTAATAGATTTAATGGATTTACAGGGTTTGTTAGTGGACTATTACTAGTATTATTAAGTATGTACTATGTAGTAGCTGGATTTAATTGGATTTACTTATTAATATATGTAATATTTGTTGTAATGTTTAATTTTTATACACCTTTATTATTTGCAAAGAGTGCTCTAAGAAAGATGTAGAAAGTGGTATAGAAAGTGGAAGTATAAATAAATGCTTTCACTTTTTTTGCTTTACTTTACATAAAACTTGACGTAACTTGAATTATGTGATATAATATTTGCGATTATTTCTATTTAACTCAAAATTATTTAAAGGAGAGTGACTTTAATGAGTGAAGAGATTTCTGAAATGGAGGTAGTTTATCTCAAATGTTTAAGGTTTGCAGATAACAATTCTGTAGACTATAAACTAAATGGGAGACCTTATCTAGTGTACAAACTAGATAAAAAATATGCATACTTATTAAAAATAAGTAGTTCGCATATAAAGGAGGATTATTATTATTGCAATATTATCTTAGACAAGAAAAAATCTAAAAAAGAAAGCAAAGAAAGTTATGTTGATCTAAGATACATATATGTAATAGAAAAGGAAGAGTTAGAGAAGAAAAAATACGTAGCTTATACAGAATTTAAAAAATCACATTTGCCAAAAAAGAATCATCATATTACTTTAGAAGATTACAATAGAATTGAAAGACAAATTGATTTGCTAAATAAAATAGAAGAGCTAAAAAGCTCATTCTTAAAAGAAAGCAAAGTAGCATAAGAGTTTCATTTTTATGAAGCTCTTTATTTTGTCCTTCTTTATTAGTACGAGTGGTCAGTTTAATTGACAACATATTACAAAAATGCTATAATTTTGAAAGTGCATAAAATGTAGCTTTTAACAAATTTGTTAGAAATGCACTTCATTTAAAACTTTAAATGAGGAGGGGATAACTATGCTTATTAAAAGGCTAAACAAAAATTTTTCTATTTTAGATAAGGAACAACTTATAGCACATAAAGGTATATATGGTTATTCAACAAAGCTAAATAGGTATATTAAGCCTAACAGTTTTGAATCATGTAAGTTAGCTATAGATAATGACATACCTTTTGAATGTGATGTAAGAAACACAAAAGATAACATATGTGTACTTGCACATGATAGTATAATTAAGCACGATGGTAAAGAAGTAAAGATAAATAAATATACCTATCAAGAGCTATATGATATGTTAGAAAATGATGCTCCTGTAAAACTTGAAAAAATACTAGAATATAACAATGGTAAAGTTGCAATTATTGTTGATGCTAAAGAGGCACATTTTTTCTATTCTAAGTATAGAGATAATTTAGCTAGACTATTAAATAAGTATTCAAGTATTGGTGAAGTTTTACTACAATCTTTTAATCCCTTTTTCATGTTGTCAATGAGGGGGCATTTAAAAGGTGTATTAACTGGTCAGCTTATATGTAGGGGTAAAACAATATTAGACTCTTTTAGAACACCTAAGAGTATTGCTTATACATATGAACGTATAATATCTTTAATTTGCTTTATTGCAAGAACAGATATTATAAATATGGAAAACCATAGCGAACCTAAATGGAAAAAAAGAACTAGATATTTTACTTCTAAAAACGCTAATTTGAATATTATTGCAAAAAGGAACTATTTACTAGACAAATTAGAAAATAGCAAAATTAAACTAAACAATATATTAGATAAAATACAGCTTAGACTAGTAGAAATGGCATATAAACTTACAAAAAAGCCAGTGCTTACATTTACTATACAAAATGAATCAGAATTTGATTTAATGGAAAATCTATATATAGTAAATTATATAACAGATTATAGTAAATTAGGAGTAGAAGAATATATTAGAAAAATTAAGAAAAAATATCAAGATAATAATCATAAAATATGATTTTCTTGATATTTTTTGTCGTTTATAGAAGAAATACTTGATATATTTGCATTTTTAGGATATAATCTAGATGGATATATATTGGTAATATTAATATTACATAATATGTATCTGAGGTGAGTAATAAGTACATATAATTATTATAGATTATTATATATACAAACACTGAAAATAAATGTTGTACATTGACAAATAAATAAGAATAGGAGGAATAGTCAAATGCTAATAGGATTAGTAGGCGCTGGTTGCTTTATTCTAGGTTCGGCTATATTCTTTTTTATAGGAATTCGCTATAGAAAAAATATTGCGGAGGCTACTATAGGGTCAGCGGAAGAACAAGCAGAAAAAATAGTTAATGATAGTAAATTAGATGCTGAAAGAATAAAAAAAGAAGCTGTACTTCAAGCTAAAGACGAAATGATGAGAAAAAAAGACGAATTTGAAACAGAAGCAAAGCTTAGAAAAAAAGAAATGCAAGAACTAGAAAATAGAATTAATCAAAGACAAGATTTAGTAGATAAAAGAGCAGCACTAATTGAAGAAAAAGAAAACAGTATTACAAAAAGAAATGAAGAATTAAATAAAAAGGAAAAAGACTTAGAAAATGCTAAAGAAAGAGAAATTGAAGCATTAGGAAAGATTGCTAAGATGACTGTAGAAGAAGCTAAAGATGAAATGATGAAAGCTTTAAAGGATGATATGACTAAAGAGATGGCTGAATACATTCGTCAAGCAGAAGAGAACGCTAAAGAAGAAGTAGATAAGAAGGCAAAAGAACTTCTTGTAAGTACTATACAAAGATACGCTACTGACCATACTTCTGAAGCTACTGTTACAACAGTATCATTACCAAATGATGACTTAAAAGGTAGAATTATAGGTAGAGAAGGTAGAAACATTAAAACTATTGAAACTTTAACTGGTATTGATTTAATAATCGACGATACACCAGATGTAATCGTTTTATCTAGCTTTGATCCAATAAGAAGAGAGGTAGCAAGAATTGCTATTGAAAGACTTATTGCAGATGGAAGAATTCATCCAGGAAAAATCGAAGAAATGATAGAAAAAGCTAAAGTTGAAGTAGAAAACACTATTAAAGAAGAAGGAGAAAGAGCATTGTACGAAACTGGTGTTATGAATTTACATCCTGATTTAATTAAATTATTAGGTAAATTAAAATATAGAACTAGTTATGGACAAAATGTTCTAAATCATTCTATAGAAGTATCTAATCTTTGCGGTTTACTTGCTGAAGAATTAGGACTTAATGTTACAATAGCTAAAAGAGCAGGACTTTTACATGATATTGGTAAATCATTTGACCAAGATGTTGAAGGAACTCACGTAACTTTAGGTGTAGAGCTTCTTACAAAATATAAAGAAAAAGATGAAATTATATGGGCTGTTGAAGCACATCATGGTGATGTAGATCCAAAAACATTAGAGGCAGTTTTAGTACAAATTGCTGATACAATTTCTGCTTCAAGACCTGGTGCAAGAAAAGAGACTGTAAGCACATATATTAAGAGATTACAAAAATTAGAAGAAATCTGTAATTCATATAAAGGTGTAGATAAATCTTATGCAATTCAGGCTGGTAGAGAAGTAAGAATTATAGTAAAACCTGAACAAGTTGACGACGACTCAATAGTTGTTATGGCTCGTGATATAGCAAATCAAATTGAAAAAGAAATGATATATCCAGGACAAATAAAAGTAAATGTTGTTCGTGAAACAAGAGCTATAGAATTAGCAAAATAAAAAAATGACCTACGTAAAAAGTAGGTCTTTTTTTCGTAAAAAACAGATATATAAATGATTTCACTTAACTTTCACAATATACTCACTACCTTTTGATTATAAACCAGGCAATAAATGCTATAATGTTAATGTAAAAAAGATATCAACTTTACAATAATTTAAGAAGGAGGAGAGAGTATGTTAGAATTAAAATGCTATTTAGTTGATGTGGGAGAAAATTCGTGTGAGATATTTGAAAAGAATATGGTAATAGATTTCTTTGATGCATTAAAGAGCAAGAATATTGCTAAATTAAAGATATTTAAAGAATATATTATAACTAGTTTTAAAAATAAAAATTCAAGTACTGAAAATAATGATTTTAAAGTAGTGTATGTAAACAAGAAAGATAAGATGGACATAGGAGCAGAGGTAGTAGATTTATCTAGTGAAGCTTCTATATCTCCAATAAAAAATACAGATAATTTTGACTTATTTCTAATGAATAAAAATCATAGACTAGATATACGCTGCCAGGTAGTTGAACATGAAGTAGAATATCGTTCATTATTATATAAAGATATTTACAAGACTAGAAAATCTCACGTTAAAACAAATATATAAAAAGACACAAGTAGTTGTGTCTTTTTTTATATGCATATTCTTGTAATGTATATTATATGTGAAGTACAAATAATTACTAAAAATTGAAGCTTCGCTGCATAAATTTGGTAATATTACAAAGTATATACATAGGTGATAATAATGAAAATAGGGATACCTAATGCATTATTTATACGTGAAAAAATACCATTATATACAAGCTTTTTAAATTATAATGGAATAGATACTGTAGTAAGTAGTAATACAACAATGAATACTATTGAAGATGGTAAAGAGTTTGCAACAAGTGAAGATTGTATAGCAAGTAAAATATTTATGGGACATATAGTTGAACTTGTAAAACTATATAATAATGGATACTTAGATGCAATTTTAGTTCCTAGAATCTATAAAGGGAAGAAAAATATGGAAGGCTGTGTAAAGTCATTAGCACTGTATGATATCTTAAGCTCAATATTTCCTGATACGAGATTTATAGATGTAAATGTAGATTATTCACAAAATTTGTCATATTTTAAATCTTTAATTAATTTAGGTGTAACTTTAGGTATTAATCTTAAAAATAGATTTTTGGGGGCTTTTTACGCGTTAAAGAAGCAAAAAGAATTTGAACTTAGATTATATAATGAGCAATTTGAAAAAATAGATTTTAAAAACAAAAATATACTAGTAATTGGTAATGAATATATAGTTAGAGATAATTATATAAAAAAGCTTGTAACTTCTAATTTAGAGGATAAGAAAACTAATTTAGTATATGCGTGTATTAATAACAAAAATAATAGGTATAAAAATATATCTGACCAGCTTTACTTTATAAATGCCTCAAATATTTTAAATGGTATAGAGGAATATATAGATATAGTTGATGCTTGCCTTTTTATAACTGGATTTCCTTGTGTAACAGATTCTCTTGTAAATGAAATGGTAAAAAAGAGGATAAAAGATAAACCATATATTGAAATATGTATAGATGAGAATACGTCAAATACGGGAATTATAACTAGAATGGAAAGCTTTAAAGATATTATTGAAGGGAGAAGATATTTATGATTATAGTATCATATCCAAATATTGGAGAATATGAACGTGTTGTATACAATTTTTTAAATAGAATTATAGATAAAGATAAATGTAAAATATTACGACCAGTAAAAAATAGTAAAGAAACATTAAAACTAGGAGAAAAAGTAAGTCCTAATAATGTATGTACGCCATTTAAATATACTCTTGGAACAATGATTAGCTCAATAAAAAGAGGTGCAAATGTAATAATACAAATTGGTGGTGGCTGTAGATTTGGATATTATGCGCAGATACAAGAGAAAATAATTAAAGAAGATCTAAGCTATGATGTTTTAGTTATAAACTTATATGAAGGCAATAAGTTAAATGCAATTAATGCTTTAAAAAAGCTTAAAATACTAAATAAAAAGCTATCTGTAAAGAAAGTATTAAAAGAATTATATATAACTTTAAGACTATTAAGGCTTGTAGATTATATAACAACATATATTAGAGATAATATGTGCTATATAGAAGATAAAAGTAAAATAAAGGTAGTTGAAAAAGAATTTTTAGAAGATATATTAAAAATTGATACATTAGGGAAGATAAAAGAGAAAAGAATATATTATATAAACAAAATAAATTCATTAATTATAAAAAGAGAAGAAAAATTAAAAATAGGTATTGTTGGAGAGCTGTACTCTTTAATGGATCCGTTTTCTTCAAGCTATTTAGAAAATGACCTACTAGAAAAGGGATATAAAGTAAAAAGATATACTACAGCTTCATATTTATTGCTAGATAAAAATAAGTCTGAAAAGAAACTATTAAATAAAGCAAAAGGGTATTTGAAGTATAAAATTGGGGCTGACGGAACTGAATCAGTTGTACATACATTAGAATTGATAGATGAGGGATATGATGGTGTTATACATGTAAAACCATTTGGTTGTACACCTGAAATAAATGCTATGCCTATATTAAAGAAGATAAGTAATGACTATTCATTTCCAATTATGTTTTATACTTTTGATACTTTAAATAGTGATACAGGATTTCAAACAAGAATAGAAGCATTTATAGATATGTTAGAAATGAGGAATAAAAAATGAAATATTATGTTGGTATAGATATAGGTTCTATCTCTACAAAAGGAGTAATTATAGATGAAAATAATAATATAGTCTCAAGCGAGTATATTTGGACAAATGCTAGCCCAATTGAAGCTAGTAAGGAACTTATATATAGACTAAGAAGAAACTGTAATAAAGATGTTTTAGACAATATTTATGGTATAGGTACAACAGGTTCTGCAAGAGAGCTAATTGGAAAAATAATTGGAGCTAATATAATAAAAAATGAAATAACAGCACATGCTGTAGGTACGATATATAAATATCCAGATGTAAGTACAATAATAGAAATTGGTGGTCAAGATTCAAAAATTATAATTATTAGAAATGGAGTAGTGGTAGACTATGCAATGAATACTCTTTGTGCAGCTGGAACAGGGGCTTTTTTATCTTCACAAGCTAAAAGATTAGGAATAGAAATTGATGAGATAGAAAAGTATTATAGCAAATCTAAAAATCCAGTTAAGATAGCAGCAAGATGTACTGTTTTTGCAGAATCAGACATGATACATAAAGCTCAAATTGGTACAAAGAAAGAGGATTTAATAGCAGGACTTTGCTATGCAATAGTTGAAAATTATATGAATAATTTTATGCGTGGAAGAAAGATAGAAGATAAGATTGTATTTCAAGGTGGAGTTAGTAAAAACAACGGAGTAAAAGATGCTTTTGAAAAGAAATTAAATAGAAAGGTATATGTAGATAAAGACTCGCATCTTTTAGGTGCACTTGGAATAGCTATAATTGCTAAATCTAAGAAAAGCAATAAGAAGCTAACACTAGAATTTAAAGATTTAGATTACAAGGTTAGAGAAAAAGAGTGTAATGGATGTAGTAATAACTGTGAAGTATTATATATTTTTGAAAATGATATGTTACTTGATACTATAGGAAATAGGTGCGAAAATGGTAAAGAATAATTAATTATAATATACATTATTTGTGAATTACAACAAAAATTAAATTTAAAAAGCTTCCTTCGGAAATTATATAATGTTTGATATTCTATATTTGCTTGATTTTATTATAAAGTTGCTATATAATTAATACCTGGGAGGAAAAATAAATTGAAAGTTTTAATAGTAGGAGATATTGTTGGTAGAAGTGGTCTTGATAGACTAAAAAAAGAATTAAGTAATAGAAGAAATGATTATGATTTTTGCATTGTAAATGGCGAAAATTCTGCTAGTGGTAGAGGTATAAGAACAAAAGAATATAATGAAATACTAGAAGCTGGTGCAGATATAATTACAATGGGAAATCATATGTATTATAGAAAGGAAATGGCATCCGAGTACGCTAAACTTAAAAGACTTGTAATACCAGCAAATATAACTAATTTAGTTGGAAATAAGCATGTAATAATAACTAAAAATAACATAAAGTTTGGTGTTATAAATATATTAGGTACATTTGGAATGGGAGAGATGGTAGAAAAAAATCTTGTAAGTCCATTTAAAGTAATAGATGACGAAGTAGAGGAGTTAAAAAAGAATAATGTAGATTATATTTTTATAGATTTTCATGCTGAAGCAACAGCTGAAAAAATAATAATGGGACATTATTTAAAAGATAGAGTAAATTGTGTATATGGAACTCATACACACGTACAAACTGCAGATGAGAGAATATTTGATACAGGTATGGCATATATAACAGATGTAGGAATGACAGGACCAAAAGATAGTGTTATTGGTCTAAAGCTTGAAGTAGCACTGGAAAGATATACAACTGAAAAATATGTACATTATGAATGCTCAAAAAACGAAGCAATATTTAATGCAATAGAAGTAGAATTTGATGATAATACAAAAAAAGCAATTAGTATAAGAAGAATAAATGAATAAAAGAAGGGTTAAAGCCCTTCTTTATTATTTATGATATGTTTCATTATTTAATATTTTAAATGCTCTAAAAATTTGTTCAAGTAGAAATAGACGTATAAGCTGATGTGGAAAAGTCATTTTTGAAAAGCATATTTTATCGTTATACATATTAAGTAGTTCCTGACTCATTCCAAGACTACCACCAATAACAAATATTATATTAGAGTTACTATATGTTTGTGTATAATCTATTTTTTGTGCAAATTCTTCAGAAGAATATGACTTGCCTTTTAAATCTAGTAATATAACATCTGCGTTTGGATATTTTTTAAGCTTATCTATTATTTTATTTGATTCAGTTATTTTAACTTGTCCTTCTACGGCATCAGAAGAATTTTGTGGTATTTTTTCATCATCTAGCTCTATAATTTCTAACTTTGCATATTTAGAAATTCTTTTTTCATATTCATTAATTAAAGATTTTAATGAATTTTCTTTAACTTTTCCAATACATATTATTTTAATATTTAGCATACTGTGTACCCCTCATTAGATAATGGTTTAGAAGCATAATTTATCTCTACTTGTGTAGTATCTATATTATTTTGAGCAAGGATAGATTCAATAGTCTGCATAGCAATTTCAGGTGTATTATTGTTTTCACTTAAGTGGGCAATAAGGAAACGTGAATTTCCTTTTTTTACTAAATTTGCTATTGCTTGTCCGCAATCGTCATTAGATAAATGTCCATTTATACCTTTAATACGTTTTTTTAGTAAAAAAGGATACTTTCCAAAGTCTATCATTGTTTCATCATAGTTTGACTCAAGAATAGTATAGTTACAGCAAGATAAATTTTTTAATACATTATCTGATACATATCCTAAGTCAGTAGCAAAGGCTATTGTTGAGTCTTCATCTGATAGTTTGTAACCACATGGCATAACTGCATCATGTGATGTTTCAAATGCACAAATACTAATATTATTTACTTTAACAGGTAAGTCATAGTATATTTTAATAATATTAGAACATATGTTTTTAGACTCTAGATCTTTTTTAATATAATCTGCTGTATCACCACAAGCATATATAGGTATATCATTTTTTCTACATAAAAGAGGTAGACCTTTTATATGGTCTGTATGTTCATGAGTAATAAATATAGCATCAATATCATTTATAGAAAGGCCTATGCTTTTTAAGCCCTCGTTAATTGCTTTATAACTTACACCAACATCAATTAAAATATTTGTATCAGAAGAGGCAATATGAAACATATTGCCTGAACTAGAACTATATAATGGATGAATATTAAACATATTTAATTTTCCTCTCCATCATTAACGTAGTCTATTTTTGCGCCTAATTTCCCAAATTTTTCTACTATATTTTCATAACCTCTTAAAATGTGTTGAACATCATAAACTTCAGTATCACCTTCTGCTACAAGTCCTGCTATTATCATAGCGGCACCAGCACGTAAATCATGTGCTTTTACAGGAGCAGCATATAATTTATCTACACCTTTAAATATTGCAGTAGAGCCATGTGCAGATATTTCAGCACCCATTTTTGCAAGCTCATCAGTATATTGAAATCTAGATTCCCAAATTGTTTCTACTATTGTACCTGTAGCATCTCCAAGTACAAGAAGAATAGAAGTCTGTGGTTGCATATCTGTTGGAAATCCCGGATAAGGCATAGTTTTAATACTAATAGAAGATGGTCTTTTATCCATACTTACTCTAATGCTAGATTCAAATTCTTCTACGTTTGCTCCAGCTTCTATAAGTTTTGCAGTAATTGGTTCCATATGTTTTGGAATACAATTTTTAACTAATACATCACCTTTAGTTGCAGCAGCAGCTACCATGAAAGTACCAGCTTCTATTTGGTCAGGTATAATAGAATAACTAGATTTTTGTTTTAATTCTTTTACACCAGTTATTTTTATAGTATCAGTACCAGCACCTTTAATTTTAGCACCCATTGAATTTAAGAAGTTAGCTAAATCAACTATATGAGGCTCTTTAGCTACATTTTCTATAGTAGTTGTTCCTTCAGATAGAGTAGCAGCAAGAATAGCATTCATAGTTGAACCTACAGATACAACATCAAAAAATATGTTAGCACCTTTTAGGGGCTCAGTTTTTGAAGCATATACATTACCATTACGTACTATTACTTTTGCACCTAATTTTTTAAATGCTTTTATATGCTGGTCAAAAGGTCTAGCACCAAGTTTACATCCACCAGGTAGTCCTATTTGAACTTTATCAAATCTACCAATTAAAGCACCTAAAAGATAATATGACGCTCTAAATTTGCTAGTTAAATCATAAGATGCAATAGCAGAATCAACATCTGTATTATCAATAATCAATTCGTTTTTAGATATGTATTCTATTTTAGAGCCTAAAGATTCAAGTATTTTACAATAAGCTCTTATATCACTTATATCTGGAACATTTTCTAAGTGGCATTTTCCTTTAACTAAAAGTGTAGCTGGAAGTATTGCTACAGCTGCATTTTTAGCACCACTAATAACGACTTCGCCTTCAAGACGACATGGTCCATGGACAATGAATTTTTCCATATATTTTTTCCTCCAATCTATATATTATAAGTCACCAATGAGTATAACATAGAAATACAAAAAAAACAATAATTTTACAATTTATATTTTGACTTAAAAGAATTTAAATAGCAATTTATGTTATTTGTAAAGTTAGTTAATGTATTTTCTACACAAGCAAGATTAGAGAAGATATAAAGGTCTTTTCCGCATATATAATGTGAGTTACTTAAAGGAAGTTTTAAATTAGTTGCACATAAAAAATTATTTAAAAATTTTCTACCATTAATATTTATGTGTATCACCTCCTAATATATTATATGAGAACTAGTTACAAAATAGGTAGTATTTACGTACAATATACGGAAAAAATACCAAAATGTTATAAAAATTAGTAAAAAAACTTGTTTTTTTATTATAACTATGCTAAAATATTTAAGTAACGATTGAAATACTAGTGATAGGGAAGGTGAAAAGAATGAAAAAAGATATACAACCAAATTACGGAAAAGCTACTATTAGATGTGTTTGCGGTAATGTTATTGAAACAGGTTCTGTAAAAGAAGAAATGAGAGTTGATACATGTAGTGCATGTCATCCATTCTTCACTGGTCAAAAACAAGCAATATCTAGCCAAGGTAGAGCAGCAAAATTTATGGAAAAATATGGAATGACACAAAAATAGTAATAATTTTAGATAAATTAAGAGTGCCTCTTTACTTAGGCGCTCTTTTTCTATTTTAAGGAGAAACAATGAAAGAAAAAGAAAATAAAGTAGGGGGAAATGCGTTATTTAATGGCATATTATTTAGTTCAAATTACAGGCAAGTAAATGCAACTAAATTTGAAAGTAAAATAGTATGTAGATGTATTAACTATATATCTAAAAAAAGCATAGTAATGCACATACCGATTTTAAGAGGAATACTAGCCTTATCTTCACAAATAGGAAATGCTAGTCCAGATTTTATCTCCTCTTATGATAACGATACAAAAGCTAGCAAGATAAATATTAAGTTAGTATATATGCTACTTATATTATTTTGCATAGCAATTCCAATAATACTATCTATATTTATACCTAGTAATTATAGGAAAATAGGACAAGCATTAATATTAATACTTGAAATTAGTGTATATTTATTTGGAATAAAGAGTATAAAAGAGTTAGATGAGATATTTAAATATCATGGTGCTGAACATAAAGCTGTAAATGCTTATGAGAAGTATGGAATAGAAGGATTAACACTAGAGAATATAAAAAAGCAGAAAAGATTTCATAAAAGATGTGGTGGTAATTTTGTCTTTTATTTTATGATACTAACTATACTTAGTGCATTTATACCAGTAGATAATCTAATATTAAAATATATATCTATGGTAATAGCAGCACTATTAAATATTGGAATAGCCTATGATATAGTAACAATAGTTTCGCTATTAAAGTATCCATTAGATATAATTGCATATCCTAGTATGCTAATACAATATATAACAACTAAAGAGCCAGATGAAGATATGTTAATGTTAGCAAGATATGGAGTATTAGCTGCTGCAAGAAAAAAAGATGGAGTTAGTGTAAGAGAATATATTAATACATATATAAAGGAAAATATACCAGATATAGACTATGATGTACAAGATATATATAAGATAATAGAGTATGTATTAAAAATTGATATAAATACATTAATACTTAAAAAAGATGATATATTAATTAAAATAAATCAAGAGATAGAAATAGATAATTTACTTAATAGATATTATAAAGAAAAATATCCTTTACAGTATTTAACGCATAAACAATTTTTCTATAAAGAAGAATACTATGTAGATGAGAATGTACTAATACCAAGAAGTGACACTGAAATACTAGTAGAAAAAGCATTAGAATATATAGAAAAAGAAAATCTAGAAACAGTAATAGACTTATGTACAGGAAGTGGATGTATTGGTATTTCTATAGCAAAAAACAGTAATGAAAACTGTAAAGTAGAACTAGTAGATATATCTATACCTGCAATAAATATTGCAAGAAAGAATGCAATATTAAATAATGTAATGGATAAAGTTGAATTAAATATATCTAATATGCTAGAATATAAAATAGCTGAAATAGAGAAACTAGTAGATACAGAAAATATCTCAGATTACAAAGTAGATATGATAGTATCAAATCCACCATATATAAAGACAGATGTAATACAAAACTTAGATGAAGAAGTAAAAAAAGAACCAATACTCGCATTAGATGGTGGTAAAGAAGGGCTAGATTTTTATATAAACATATTAGATAATGCAACAAAAGTATTAAAAAATAACGGGTTAATATTACTAGAAATAGGATATGATCAATTAGAAGATATAGAAAATATAATTAATACAAAAGAAGAATATATAATGCTTGAGTCTGTAAAAGACTATAGCGGAAATGATAGGGTGGTAGTATGTCGTTTTCAGGAAAAGTAAGAGAAGAAATATTAGATTATTATACTAAAAAGAAAGATGGCTATTTAATTAAAGCTGAACGTTTTGGTGAGGAGCTAACACAGTCACAATACAAAAGTGACCTTTTAAATGAGTATAGTGATTATTTTGATATATCTAACTTAACAGAAGATGAAATAAAAGCAGTAATAAAAGGTATATTTTTAAGTAGTGGTTGTATAGTAGATCCAAATAATGATTATAGATTTGAAGCAAGCTTTAAAAATAAGTCGTGTGCAGAATACTTTATAGACATACTATCTTTACTAGATTTTACACCTAAACTTGTTAAAAGAGAAAAAGCAGGAATATATGTTGTATATTTTAGAGAATCTGAGCAAATATCATATATGTTAAGTCTACTTGAAGCAAATAAATGTATGCTAGAATTTGAGCAAATACGAGTAATAAAAGATGTAAATAATTCAAAAAATAGAATGAGTAATTGTGAAATTGCCAATATGACAAAAGCAGTAAACTCAGCTTTAATACAACTTGATGCAATAAAGAAAATAAGAAATAAAGGAAGATTTTCATTTTTAAATGATAAGTTACAATATACTGCCTCTTTACGTGAGAAATATCCTACTGATACATTAGAGCAAATAGCATCTAAGACAGAAGGAAAATATAAGATATCTAAGTCTGGTCTAAAGCATAGACTAGATAAAATAATACAAATAGCAAATGAGCTAGAAGAAAATAATTAAAGACTACCAAAATTAAGGTAGTCTTTTTCAGTGTCCAAAATATAAATACCATTTTAATCTAGCTATTTCTATTTTTTCTTCTTTAAGCTTTTTAATCTTTTCGTTATTAGAAATATATACCTCTAATTCTTTTTGTATTATCTTATCTGATTTAAGCTCAGGTAGTGAAGTAATAATATTAAAGTAATTGCTATCTGGAATTATACTAGTTATTGTACTATTTTCATGATTCATATATTCATCAATAATAGTATGCAAATTATCTTCAATATTAGTATTTTCTTTTTGATACATTTCAATTTTACTAGTTATTATATTTTCTGTAGCAACATTAGTAGTAATAATACAAAGAATAATAAATAACACTATAATTATTAGTATAGATAATATTTGCAGTAAGGTATATCCAAATTTACGTATAGAATATGATCTTTTATTTATTTTGCTAAATTCATTTTTAATTTTTCTTTTCCTAATAGTAGTAAATATAAGTAGTGCAATAAATAAAATTAAGAACAAAGTAAGCAAAATTAAAACCTCCCATATCCAATTATGATTTTTAGGTAAATCTTGTTGTAGTGCAAGTATTATAGCACTTTTCTAGTTTTATGTCAATTTAATTTTATATTATATCCTATGAGTAATTTTTCCTTGTATTAGTGATTTGTTTATGATAGAATAATAAATGACCTAGAGGAGAGAAACTATGAATAATGATATAGGGATATATATACATATACCTTTTTGCTTAAAGAAATGTTATTATTGTGATTTTAACTCATATTCTGGTAAGCAAGATATGATTGAGGAATATATATTTGCACTTTGCAACGAGATATTAGAAAACTCAGAAATACTAAGTCAGTATAAGATAACAACTATATATATTGGTGGTGGCACACCTTCATATATAGATGCAAAATACATTAAACAAATAATGGATACATTAAATTTATATACAAACACAGAAGATTTAAAAGAAGTTACAATAGAAGTTAATCCTAATAGTGTTACTTATGATAAATTAATAACATATAAGGAGTGTGGTATTAATAGGCTAAGTATTGGACTTCAAACTATATATGATGATGTATTAAAAAAGATAGGTAGAGTACATACATTTGAAGATTTTAAAAATGCTTTAAATATGGCAAATAAAGCTTCTTTTAATAACATATCTTTAGATTTAATATACCCATTACCAGATTTATCACTAGATATGCTAAAAGAAACTGTAGATTATGCTGTATCTTTAAAAGATAAAAATATTAAGCATATATCTATATATAACTTAGAAGTACATGAAAATACTAAGCTAGATTTTCTACTTAAAGAAAAATATGTATCTCTTGTAGATGAAGATACAGAATATGAAATGTATAAATATATAAATAAAGCATTTAAAGAGGCAGGGTATAATAGATATGAAATATCTAACTATGCTTTAGATAGCTTTGAATCTAAACATAATCTAAGATATTGGAATCAAGAGTTATATTTAGGATTTGGAGCAGGTGCATCTAGTTTCTTTGCAGGTAGTAGATATAAAAATATTAATAGTATAGAAGATTATATAAATAATATTAATAATAATATTTCAGTAATTGAGGAAAAAGAAGAACTTGACCTTCTAGCTTTAATGAAAGAATATATAATATTACAACTTAGAAAAACTAGTGGTATTAATATAGAAAACTTTAAAAACAAATATAAAAAGAGTATATACGATTTATTTTCAAATGAGCTAGAAGAATTAACTTCAAATGGACTAATTACAAAGGAAAATAATAATATATATCTTACAGATAGAGGATTAGAAGTAGCAAATTTAGTATGGGAAAAATTTGTTTAAAATAAGGGAGTAATTATGGAAAAATTTTTAATAATAGACGGAAACAGTATATTAAATAGAGCATTTTATGGTCTAGCTGGTGCTAGAATGACAACTGCTAATGGAATACATACAAATGCTATATTTGGATTTTTAAACATATATTATATGATTTGTGATAAATTCACACCAGACTATGTTGCTGTAGCTTTTGATTTAAAAGCACCAACATTTAGACATAAAATGTATACAGAATATAAAGGCACAAGAAAAGGTATGCCAGATGAGCTAAAAGAGCAAATGCCAATTATTAAAGATGTATTAAAAGCTATGAATATAAATATATATGAATTAGAAGGCTATGAAGCAGATGATATACTTGGTACAATTGCCTCTTTAAATGAGAAAAATAAAGATAAAGACATTATGACATATATCCTAACAGGAGATAGAGATTCATATCAGCTTATATCTTCAAAAACTAGTATAATCTTTCCTTCAACTAAAATGGGAAAAACAGATTATACTGTATACACACCAGAGCTATTAAAAGAAGAGAAAAATATAGAGCCTTACCAAATAGTAGATATAAAATCACTTATGGGTGACTCTTCAGATAATATACCTGGTGTAAAAGGAATAGGTGAGAAAACAGCTTATGACCTTATATATAAATATACTACACTAGAGAATATATATAAGAATATAGACAACTTAGATGCAACTGCAAAAGTAATAGAAAAACTAAAAAATGATGAGGAAATGGCAAAGCTTAGTTACACATTAGCTACAATAAATAGAGAAGTACCTATAGAACTAGACTATGAGAAAAATAGAGTATGTGATGTTAACAAAGAAGAACTATATCCATTATTTAAAAAGTTATCTTTTAATAAATTTTTAGCAAAATATAATTTTGATGATGTTGCAACTCAGTCTAATATAAGTACTAATGCTACTATTGATATATCTAAAGATAATATAGAAGTTATATCTAGTAGTAATTTAGAAGAATATAAATGCAAATTGGAAAATATATATAATGAGGAGAAAATATCATATATATTAAATATAAACGATAATAATCAAGCATTTTCTAATACGCTAAATATAAATGATAAAAACTTCCTATCATTATATTCTAATTTAGAGGATAAATGCTATATAATTAATCTTGATACTTTTGAAGATAAAAATACAATAAAAGATTTATTTACTAGCTTTGCACATTCAAAATGTAATAAGCTTGGATTTAATATAAAACAAGACTTAAGATTTTTATTTACAAATATCTGTGACAAAATTGACAATTTTAGCTATGATTTATTAATAGCGTGTTATTTACTAGATTCAACAAGAAACTATAAATTTAATATCATTTTGGAAGAATTATACGGTATAAATATAGAAACTGAAGCAGATAAAAAAGAACAAGTGCAAATGTCATTATTTGAGGCATCAGATAATCAAAAAGTAATTGATCAAGAATTATCTAAAAATATAGCACTTGCAACTAAAGCTATATATTGCTCTAAAAAAGATATAGACGAAAAATTAAAGCAAGATGATATGTTAGACTTGTTCTACAATATTGAAATGCCACTTTCTGAAACACTTGCTAATATGGAAACAGTAGGTATGTATGTAGATAAGGAAAAGCTTGAAGAATTTGGAGAGCTTATTTCTAAGAGAATAGAAGAATTAGAAAAGCAAATATATGAGCTTGCGGGTGAACAGTTTAATATAAATTCACCTCAACAACTTGGCGTTATATTATTTGAAAAACTAAATTTACCTGGTAAGAAGAAAACAAAGACAGGATATTCAACTAATAAAGAAGTACTTGAAGCATTAGAAGAATATCATGAAATTATACCACTTCTAATAGAGTATAGACAAACTATGAAATTAAAATCTACTTATGTAGATGGACTAAAAGCTACAATTAAACCTGATTCAAGAATACATACAACATTTATGCAGACAGTAACATCAACAGGAAGGCTAAGTAGTGTAGAACCAAATCTACAAAATATTCCTATTAGATTAGAGCTAGGAAGTAAAATTAGAACATTTTTTACTGCTCCTGAAGATAAAGTAATAGTAGATGCAGACTATAGCCAAATAGAGCTTAGAGTATTATCTCATATATCTAAAGACGTAGTAATGCAAAATGCTTTTAAAGATGGAGTAGATGTACATAAAGTTACAGCTTCTCAAGTTTTTGATGTACCACTTGAAGATGTAACAAAACAAATGCGTTCTAGTGCAAAAGCTGTTAATTTTGGAATTGTATACGGAATAAGTGAGTTTGGTCTAGCTAAAAATATAGGTACATCTTGGAAAGAAGCAAAAAACTATATTGATACTTATTTAACTAAGTACTCTGGTATACATACATTTATGCAAAATATAGTTAAAGAGGCAAAGGAAAAAGGATATGTTAGTACACTATTTAATAGAAGAAGATATATACCAGAACTAAAGAATAAAAATAAAAACATTGTACAATTTGGTGAACGTATAGCAATGAATACACCTATACAAGGTAGTGCAGCAGATATAATAAAAATTGCTATGAATAAATTATATAAAGCATTAAAAGATAATAATTTAAAATCTAAACTTGTTATGCAAGTTCATGATGAACTTATTGTTGAAACATATAATGACGAACTGGAAAAAGTTAAACAGTTAATGAGAGAGTCAATGGAAAATGTAATTAAATTAGATATACCCTTAGATGTAGATTTAAATGTAGGAAAGAGTTGGTATGAAGCAAAATAGGGGGATGTAATGAAAAAAAAGGTAATATTATACTCTAGTATAGTTATAATGCTAATATTAGCTATTGTTGGAACACTAGTAATTAGACATTATATATATCCATTAAAGTATACTAGCGAGATTTTAGAATATTCAAAAAAATATAATATTGACCCATATTTAATACTAGCAATGGTAAATGTAGAGAGTGGTTTTGATAAAGAGGCAACATCTGCTAAAGGCGCTAAAGGATTAATGCAGATTACTAAAGCTACAGCGCAAGAAATTAATCAACTAACTAATTCAGTAGAGAAAATAGATGATAATTCCTTATATGATATAAATATAAATCTAGATATAGGATGTATGTATCTTGCCTCTTTAATAGAAAGATATGATGGAAATTACTACTTAGCTATATGTGCATATAATGCAGGTATGGGTAATGTAAATAAATGGATCTCAGAGTATAAAGTACCTAATAGTCTTGCATCAACACATTTAAAGCTTCCATTTAATGAAACAACAAATTACTTAAAAAAAGTTGTAAGAAATTATAGTAGTTATAAGAAAATATATAAAGATTTTTCTTAAGCGATAAAGTTCAGTAATACTGGACTTTATTTTCTATTTATCTAATTTTAGGATAAAGCTAGACAAATTATGTAGTTAATGATATAATTTAAAGGCATTATAGTGTGTAAATACACTATTAAAATTTTAAGAAAGATGGAGGGATAAGTTATGAGTGGACATAGCAAATGGGCTAATATTAAAAGGAAAAAAGAAGCCACAGATACAAAAAGAGCAAATGTATTTTCAAAGCTAGGTAAAGAGCTTACTGTAGCAGTTAAGATGGGAGGAAGCCCTGACCCGAATGTCAATCGTAAACTTAGGGATGTAATTGCTAAATGTAAGGCAAACAATATGCCTAATGATAATATTAATAGATGTATACAAAAAGCAGCAGGAGATGCAAATAGTGCTAATTATGAAGAAATAACATATGAAGGATATGGTCCTTGTGGTGTTGCTGTTATAGTTGAAGCAACAACAGATAACAAAAACAGAACAGCAGCTGATGTTAGACATATATTTAGTAAATCAGGTGGTTCACTAGGAGTAAGTGGAGCAGTTGGATATATGTTTGAAAAGAAAGGATATATACTTATTGAAAATTCTGATTCTATTGATGAAGATGAATTAATGATGACTGTACTAGACGCTGGAGCAGAGGACTTTATTCCAGAAGAAGAGTACATTGAAATAATAACTTCACCAGATACATTCTCAGATGTATTAGAAGCAGTTGAAAAATCTAATGTAACAATAGTTGAATCTGATGTAAGACAAATTGCTTCTATGAAAAAAGAACTAACAGAAGAAGAAGAAGAAAAATTACAAAACTTCCTTGATAGACTAGACGAAAATGACGATGTTCAAAACGTTTGGCACAATGCAGATATATAAAATCACATAAATTTGTAATATTTTTGAAATAAAGTGTTGACTTTACATAAGGATGGTGTTATAATAAAAGTGTAGAGTGTTCCATTCTACGAAGGAGGTTGTTGTTGAAATGTATTATGAAAATAAATTTGGATTTTATATAAAACAATATGGTATTCAAATTACAGTTGGTATTATATGTTTCATTATAGCAATATCTGGTTTATTCGTATATTTTAAAATCAACAACAAAGCCAAAGCAGAATCAACAGTTGCAAGCAACGCTGTAGAAAATGGTGTTGAAGCAAATAATGAAACAGCTGTAACAGAAGATGATAGTTTCTTACCAGAAAACTTAAGAAATTTAAAACCTGGTAAAAAAGCTACTGTTAAAGTAGCTACTGCAGAAAATCAAGGTAACTTAATTTTAATAGTTGATGGTCAAAGAATAAAAGCAAAGTTAGCTGGTGTTGACTACTCTAAAATAATGCCTGATACATATTATAAAATAAATCAAGCATTAGAAGGTAAAAATGTAGATATAACATTTGATGAAGCTAAAGTATCTAATGGATATGCAATGGTATTTGTATACTTAGATAAAGATACATTATACAATGCTAAAATATTAGAAGAAGGTAACGCAATATTAGATTCTACATTAAGTAAAAAGTCAAGTGAATATGTTGATTTAGCTGAATCTCAAGCCTATGCTAAACAAACATTAGCAGGTGTTTGGGGAATTTAAATAGCATGCCGAGCTAGGGAAAAACCTTAGTTTTCATATATCAACCTCTTATGATCGCCTCTATAGAAATGTAGGGGCATCTATTTTGTTTACTGCAAGCCTATTATTAAATGGGCTTGTTTTTTATTCTTTTTAATTATTTTTTCAAGCAACTTTTTAAATTAAATATTGAAATACTCTACACTCTACAGTATAATATATAAAAAGAAATATTAAAGGAGATTATTACTATGAATAAAGAAAAATCATGTGGCGCAATTATTTTTAATGAAAAAAATGAATTTTTAGTTATTAAGCATAATGCTGGTCATTGGGACTTCCCAAAAGGTCACGTTGAAGAAAATGAAACTGAAATAGAAACAGCTAAACGTGAGGTAAAAGAAGAAACTAATCTAGATATTGAAATAGTTGGTAACTATAGATATAAAATAACATATAGTCCTAAAGAAGGTGTTATGAAAGACGTAATTTTCTTTCTTGCAAGAAATACTAGTAATGATGTAAAGATACAGGAAAAAGAAGTATCAGATTATGGATGGTATAATTTCAGCGATGCACTAGATATCCTTACTTTCGATATGGCAAAGAACTTACTTAAAAAAGCATATAAAGATTTGAAAAAAGAAATATAATTTTAAAGAGGCGATTTGCCTCTTTATTTTTTTCTTCTTTTTATATTAAAGCACATATATTTGACATTTCCTTTACATAATAGTATAATATACTAAATTGCAAAATATTATCTCACATACATAATTGAAAGGAGAAGGTAATTAACATGTATATTATGGGAATTAAATTAAAAAATGGTATAGGAAACGAATCTATAGATATTGACTTACATACAGAAAGAAAAAAAGATTTATATGACTATGTTAATAAACTTGCTGAAGAATGTGATGATGAATTTACTATGTCTTATGAAAAAGACGATTGGGAGAATATGTGTGGTAAAATTTATGATGTAGATAAGTCTTTTCAATATGCTTTTCATTGTACTAATAATATAATACGCAAAAGAACGTTAGTTCTTTCACTAAAAAAAGATAATATTTTAGAATTTCACCCAATTTGGCATTCAAATATATTGCATATTATTGAAAGAAATAAAAAGCACTTATATATGATGTATAAAAAAATGCGTAAAAGTAATGTTCAACCATTAATTGAAGCTAGTATAGTAGATATAGATAATATTCTTGATTGTGATATAAATAGTATCTATGTTAATGAAATGAAAAATAGGTATGACTCTAATATTGAAAAAAGAATATATACATATAAGTATAATAATAAGTGGAGTGGTCGTAAATTATATTTTCCTGCAAAATTTCCAGAAGATAATAGAACAATTAATTGCTACTCTAAAATGATTACTAAAAATAAATTACTAATAGTTAGTATACTAAACTTAGAGCAAGATTTTGGTGAAATATTTTTAAATTTTATGCTAGATGATATATTAGACATAATAGAAGACTACTATATTTATGCATATACTAAATAAAGAGATTAATTCTCTTTATTTTTTTTATACATATTGATATTTTTTATGTAAAGTGGTATAATACTGCTTGAACACAACAATGTGACTTCTTGCTAATGGAAAGGAGAAAAAGATTAATGAATAATTTCACTGTAAATCTGAAGGAGGATGGAAATAGTGCCACGTTATTTAACTTATGTGCACTTAAAATGTCACGTAGTAAATTCGAAAAAACTCTTTTTAAAGAGGCAAAAGGATATTATAGCTTAGATTATACTGTATTTGTAAATAAATATTACATGCATAATCATTTAACAACTTTAAGTATTAGTAATGACTGTACTTTAGAGCAAGCTATAATTAATCTATTAAATGATAATAACAGATGTATATGTAAAATGTTATCTAATATGAAAAAGCATAATACAGACGTATGTATCACTGCAAGTATTTCTAAAAATACAAAGAATATTGAAAAAGAAATAGAAAAAGATTTTAAAAAAGATTTTTCTAAAGAAAAGAAATTATTTGTATTTGATCCTATTGATTCATTTGTTGGTATTGACGGTACAATATGGAATTGTAAAAATTGTTATTACATATATAACAATGAAACAAAAAGAACACTATATTACTATGCAGAAATTGAACCAGATAAAACATTAGTAGTAAAAATCCAAGATAGTAATTATGTTTTAGATGAAGATTTTTTAGATTACGTTATAATACCTCTAATACAAAATTATTATCCAAACTAAAGAGATAAATTTTCTTTAGTTTTTTTGTTACTTTTTTTCTAATTAGCCAAATAATATCACTATTACAAAAAATCTATGTTTTTCTGCCATGTAACTTCATTAGGAAAATAAAAAAACGTCTTAAATTGGCAATTTGAAGCTCGTAGCTTAAAAACGTTGATATTTCGGGCTTTTCGAGCATTTTGACGATAAAAAATGTAAAATTTGACTAAAAATAGTAGAATTTGAAATCAATTTTTATAAAATAGGGAATAAAATTAAAAAGTTAAAATATAAAATTTATAAAATAAAAAAATGTAAATTTAAAAATTAAAAAAAGAAAATCAAAAACTAAGTAAAGTAAAATTAAATTCAAAAAAATAAAAATAATAAATAACAATAATAACGAAAAATAAAAAAGTAAAATTTTTAAAATTTTCTATATAAGAGAGAGAGGTCTATATGGTCAAAAAGAAAATTACACGATTGCGCAAAATAATAATTTTGTGAAAAAAGGGGCAGTATAAAATATGTACCTATATCATATATATCTAATACTGTGCTATTACTATAACTCCAGCATTTTAGGCTTTTATATTTCGATTTTAAAGCCTTTTTATTTTTTCCTTGACTAACTTTATTATATACTTTTAAACTCATTCTAATTTGTTATGCTACTAATTCATTTTTTAAACTTTCTCATATAATTTTTTGGACAAATTCTTAAAATTCAATAGTTCCAAGAATTTACTAGATTTTACTGACATGTAACTACATTACCTAAATAATAAAAATGCCTTAAATTGGCAATTTGGAGCTCGTTTTTTAGCGACTTTTTTAAATAGTTTGAGTTAGTTATAAAATTCATAATATTGTTAGTTGAATTCGTATATTGACAAAAATTTGCTTCAAATTTATCTAATGATTAATTTCATTACTCAAATATAAAAATGTCTTAAAATGGATTTTAAAGCTTTTAAAAACTAAAATTATTTTTAATGTTATAACTACAAATTTATTTTGAAAATTTTTAAAATTTGCATCTAAAATTATATAAATTTAAGTTTTGCACAAATGTTCGTTTTTTATTTTATAATTTAATAATTATAATTAGTTGAATTTAAATTTAAAATTTTACTCAAAAATTATTTTTAAAATTATATTTGTTTTTATATTTTTATACTTTTATAGTTTTAGAAATTTTATTTTAAATATTATTATTTATTTTTTTAGTTATATTAAAAAAGCTGTACCTCTCTCCTACCTTAGCATTTTTTTACAAATTTTTTGCCTCTTTATGTTATTTTTTAATATAATTATTATTTATGTAAAATAATTGCTTGCATTTTGCCTCTTTGTCTATACTTTTTTGCTATGTATCTAGTAAAATGTAAATTTGTTTTTATTGACTAAAATTTCTACTTATGATATAGTTTACTATAGTTAAATATTAGTTTAAAAATAACTTTTAGGAGGCTTTTATATGTATGAGGATATACCTAATTTTATAAAAGAATTTTTAATATATATGCAAAATATAAAAAACAGATCTAAAAGTACAATTCGTGAATATAATTATGATTTACGTGATGCATTTAGATTTTTAAAATTGTATAAAATAGATAAAGTAAAATTTAATAATATTAATAATGAATTACTTGAAGAAACAGATATTACATCATTAGATATAGACTTTGTTAAAAAAATAGAGCTTTCAGACCTATATGAATACTTAAACTATCTTTCTAATGTAAGGTCAGATAAACCTACAACACGTGCAAGAAAAATAGCTGCTTTAAAATCTTTTTTTAACTTTATGACATTTAAACAAAAAATACTAGATAAAAATCCTGCTGTAGAACTAGAAACACCTAAATTATCTAAAAGATTACCTAAATATTTATCTTTAGATGAAAGTGTAGCATTACTTAACTCTATTGAAGGAAAATTTGAAAAAAGAGATACTTGTATTATAACTCTATTCTTAAACTGTGGCCTTCGTCTTTCTGAGCTTGTAGCTATTAACTTTAAAGACATTAAAGAAGACTCTTTAAGAGTAGTTGGTAAAGGAGATAAAGAAAGGTCTGTATATCTTAATAACGCATGTCAAAAAGCTTTAAAAGAACATATAGCCACACGTCCAAAGGATGTAAAAGATAAAGATGCATTATTTGTTTCAGAGCGTGGTACAAGAATTGGTAAAAGAACTGTAGAAATGATGGTTAAAAAATATATTACACTAGCAGGTCTTGATCCTAAAAAATATTCACCACATAAATTAAGACATACTGCAGCAACTTTAATGCATAAATATGGTGGCGTAGATATTCGTTCACTACAGCAAATATTAGGACACGAGAGTGTATCTACTACTGAGATATATACTCATGTAGATAGTGAACAAGTTAAAGAGGCACTAGAAAAAAACCCATTAAACAATATGTAATCGCCTCTTTAATATAATATAATATAATTATATATATAAGAAAAACAACAGGAGAATTATTCTCTTGTTGTTTTATTGCGTATATAAAAACTTACGTATCTTCTTTAGTATGAAGCAACTGTTCTTACTTTTAGTTTCATCTTTTTTCATTTCAAGCATTTGTCCTAAAGATTCTGAATAGCATTCTACTTGTCTTCTTAAACAATTTGTAACATTTGTATAAGCAGGCTCTCTTGCACTCATTTTATCTTTAGATACTTCTTCCAATTTTTCTACAGTGCTATCGTCTAGTACTTTTATGCAATTTAAGATATGTCTGTTTTTAGGACTAATTGAGCTTCCTCGTCTATATCCTCTAGTTACTAATATATCAAGTAAATCGTTATCGCAATCTGCTTTATCTGCTAACTCTTCAATTTCATCCTTGTTCAATTTTAAAAGATAATCATAATGTGGTATATATGGACAATTTTTAATAAAATTAACATTTTGTAATTTACTTATTCTGTAATATCCATCTTCATTACATTCACCTTTTAAAACTGCTTCTTCCTCAAGAATTCCTTCACACCTAAGAGCACTAGTTTCTGTATCTGCACCTCTTAAATCTTGCAATGTTTTAGCAGTACTTACTAAAGTTTCGATATCATGTTGTTGTACATACGCAATTAGCCTTCCCTTTTCAATTCGTATTTTTTTCATATTAATTACCTCCTAATATATTAATATTTTGATAATTTCTTAGTTGCTAATGTATATATTATTATACCATAGTCTACATAATTTTTCAAGGATAACTCATAAAACGAAAAAATATACCAAAAAAAAGAAAAAGCTAATACACTTTTTCTATTTATAAATGAGCTGGCCTAGGATACATCTTAACTCTAAGAAAATATTTCAATTCTCTTCTTGTAATGATTTTATCTGGGTCTGCTACTTCAATTATTAATCTATGATAATAGTCATCTATATCATAAATATAATATGTTTTTCCATTCTTTGATGTTGGTTTTAAACAAATATAAATATTGTCATTTGCAAATTTAATTTTTCTCTTACTCATAAAATTTTTCTTTTCTACTGATGTAAAAATATCATCCTTTTTAATTTCTTCAACATTTACATTAACGTAAGCTCTATGTATACCTTTTCTTTTTACATATGCTCTAGAATAATCATCTCTTGATTCATCAATGTAGTTTTCAAATGTTCTAGGTATTCCATAAAATAGATAAACTGGCAATACATTATATAGTTTTTCTAAATCATAAACTTTCTCCGTTTCTATAGACTCACAATCAAATTTAGGTTCTTTTTTTGGCATATAAAATTACCTTCCTTTCTTTTAATAAATAATTATTTACCAATATAGCAAGTCATTATAATTTAATGATTATAATATAGTTATTATCAAGTAACAATATTATATACTAGAAATACTATTATGTCAAATAAGTTAAATATTATTATGGAAAAAGAAGAAGCCTCTTATTAGAGACTTCTAGTTATTTATAGTTCCATACATTGTATTTGGTTAATAGCCATAGAAATAAAATCAAGCTGTAATGATAACTCTACTAAAAAGTTAGATAGAGTAAATTCATCTATATCATTATTTTTATCTACAACTTTTAACATACAGTTAAAATTATCATAAATTTCTGTATAGTAAAAATAAACTGTAATCATTTTCTTTTTATAACAATTTCCTAATTTATAAGTATAATTAATAAAAACTCTTTCATCATGTCCTAATGCAGGTTGTATGCTTACTTCTTTAGATTCATGTTTACTATATACTTCTAAACCATACTTTTCATAATAATTCTTTACTTCTTTATCTATATACTCTTCAAAATCTTCTATAGAATAATTACCAAGTAAAGTAGTCTTTTTAGATTCATTAATATTCATATATATATTACTCCCTCCCTACCATTCTAGCAGATAGAATATGTAATAATTCATATATAGCTTCATCACTTAATAAACCTTCGCTGTTAATTACTTTAAATACTATAACATAGCTGTTATTTATATTTGTTTTAAAATAATAACCAAGAACATTAGGATTTAAAATAGTAGAACAAGAAGTAAGAACATAACTGTTCCAGTTATAGTTTTTACTATTTCCTTCATTTTTTACCATTGTTAAACTGTCCATATCACAATGCAATGTTTTGTATATTTGTACAGATCTAGTAATTTGCTTTTCATATTCACTTAAAGTTGTATATATATTATTTGCTTCTATTTCTATTTCTGATTCACTACTATAATTAAATATATTATTAAATACTGGTATATTTTTAGCTATATATTTGATTATATCAAAAATTTGACTTTCAGATAGTATATTAGTAACATCTATAATATCTATTGAAAAAGTTGTATCTTTTTCTAATTCTTCACAATATACATATCTATTTACATCTTTTTCACCATCATTGTCTAAATAATAACAAAAATTCTTAGAATCAGTATCAGTAACATTTGATTGACTACATACATAACAATCTCGCTTTGTACTGTTCTTTTTTATAACAGAAACTAAATAATCTTTAACTAAGTCTGAATATCTTTTTAAGCTTAAATTCTCTTTAGCAATTGTAATTTTAAATTTTGAGTCATACATCATGAAATTAAATTTTAATTTTAATTCCTTTCTCATTACAGATTCCTCCTTTTTTACATCTTTCGACTTCTTTAATAATAATTTACTCAATTATTTCCCTCCTTTTCCTAAATTATCAGATTGTAACCAAAACATTATGCGCAAATATTATATCACTTTATATTTTTTATGTCAAATAGCATTTGCATTTTCTTATTTATTAGATGCAAAAATAAAGAGGCACTTGCAGTTTAAAACTACTTTGCCTCTTTATTTAATTGTCATTATTTTAATGATTTACTAGTTAATTATTATTATAATATTTCTATTTTTATATTTAATTTAATGCAGTTTTATTTTTAAATGCAGTAAGTATATCCATAGCATCTACAGCACTAAGTCCTGGTTTTCCGTCAACATCTCCTAGATATAATTCTTCCTCTGTTGCATTTTGGTTTTTATATAGTGTAAGTACTTTTGCAGCATCTACTGCATCTACAACTTCATTCATATCTACGTCGCCTTTTT
>CANRAK010000005.1 GCA_947628575.1 uncultured Clostridia bacterium
AATTACAAGTTGGTGATAAATGTACACATACACCAACCTTTAAGCCAAGTGATGCTAGCTTTAAAGATAAAGTAACATATTCTTCAAATAATCCATCAGTTGCTAGTGTTAATTCAAAAACAGGTGAAGTTACTGCTATTTCACCAGGACAAGCTGTTATAAAGGCTACTATTGCAGGTAATTATGTATCATCAAATGGACAAATAGTTAGAGAATATACAGTAAAAGTAGTTGCACCATTAACAGGAGTTAATCTTCCTGCAACAAAGAAAATGGTTATAAATTCTAGCTATACATTTGCACCAGAGTTATTACCTAAAAATACTACTGATACTTGTAGCTATAAGTATGAATCAGACAGAACAGATATAGTAGAAATAAATCAAACTACAGGTGTTGCTAAGGCTAAACAGTTAGGAAAAGCTAACATTAAAGTTACAGTTACTACAAATAGAGGAACACAATTTACAGCTTCTACTGAAGTTGAAGTAATAAATTATTTGCCAGGTGATGTAGACTTGAGTAGTAAAGTAGACGCGGTAGATGCAGCTTTAGTACTTACATTATTTAAAAATCACAATGCAACTGAACTTAATATTGCAATTGGTGATGTAGATAGTAGTGGAGTGCTAGATGCAGTAGATGCAATGCAAATATTAACAATGTACAAAAATAATGTATATGGTCAATAATAATTACTAAAGGAGAATGACAATGAGCTTAATATATGGCATTAATCCCGTTACAGAGGCAATAGTGTCAGGAAAAACTATAAATAAAATATATGCACAAAAAGGAAATAAAGAAGTATATCAAGTTATACAAAAAGCAAGAGAAAACAAAATTGTAGTTGTCGAATCAGATAAATTAAAATTAGATAGAATGATAACAGAAGAAGGCAGTAAACTTAAAAATTCACAAGGAATTGTCGCTTCTGTTACCGACTATCAATATTATACAGTAGACGATATATTAGAAGAAGCAAAGATTAGAAAAGAAACCCCTTTTATAATCATACTAGATAAGATCGAGGATCCACACAACCTAGGTGCGATAGTACGAAGTGCTGAATGCTTAGGTGCACATGGAGTTATAATTCAAAAAAGAAATGCTTCTCAAGTTACAGATACTGTTGAGAAAACAGCTGCTGGAGCTTGCAATTATGTTAAAATAGCTAGAGTTACAAATATTACAGAAACTATAAAATATTTAAAGAAAAATGGATTATGGATATATGGTTTAGATATGGAAGGTGCTAGTAATATATATGATACAGACTTTTCTGGACCAATTGGACTTGTAATAGGAAATGAAGGTTCAGGAATATCTAAATTAGTTCTAGATAATTGTGATTTTATTGTTAAAATTCCTATGACTGGAAATATAGAATCATTAAATGCATCAGTTTCAGCTGCTATAAGTATGTATGAAATTGTTAGACAAAAAAATAAAAAATAAAATTAGTTTAAAATGTAGTAATATCGTATTACTACATTTTGTTTGTTAGGAGAAAAAATGAGAGCAAAAAATATAGAATTACTTGCTCCTGCCGGAAATGTCGAAAGCTTTAAAGCAGCAGTAAATGCAGGGGCAGATGCAATATATATGGGACTTGGTAAGCATAATGCTAGAGTTATGGCAATAAATTTTTCATTGGAAGAATATATTAAGTGTATTGAGTATGCACATATAAGAGGTGTAAAGGTATATTTAACTTTAAATACACTAGTATTAGATAATGAAGTAGAAGAAATAATTGATTTGCTTATTAGCCTATATAAAAACGGGCTAGATGCAGTTATATTACAAGATATAGGTTTAGCAAGTATAATACATAAACTTATGCCAGATTTAAATATGCATGCAAGTACTCAAATGAGTGTATATTCAATAGAACAAGTAGAGCATTTAGCAAGTATAGGATTTAAAAGAGTAGTTCTTGCAAGAGAGCTAACTATTGAAGAAATAGAGGATATAACATCTAAAACAAATGTAGAAATAGAAATTTTTGTACATGGTGCTTTATGTGTATCAGTTTCTGGACAGTGTTTAATGAGTCAAAGTATAGGAACACGTAGTGCAAATAGAGGAGCTTGTGCACAGCCTTGTAGAATGAAATATTCATTATTAACTGTAGATAAAATAATTGAAAAGAACAGATATGTTTTAAGTAAGAAAGATATATTTGGACTAGACATTATAGATAAGATTATAAATAGTGGAGTAACTTCATTAAAAATAGAAGGAAGAAATAAGACACCTGAATATGTTGCTTTAGTTGTAAGTACATATAGAAAATATATAGATTTATATCTTAATGAAGGTAAAGTTAGTATTGAACCAAATGATGAAAAAAGATTATTACAAATTTTTAATAGAAATGGCAAAAGTTATGGTTATTTAAATGGAATAGAATATAAAAATAGTATAACAACACTATCTCCAAAAAATACTGGCTTATTTTTGGGAACAGTTATAGAAAGAAATGGTAAATATATAAAATTAAAACTTAACGAAGAAATAAATTTACATGATGGAATAGAAATTTATACAAAAAATAAAGTTATTTCTACTATTGTAACTTGTATTAAAAATAAGGATAAAAAATTAGTTAATGATAAAGTAGAAGCTAATAATATAGTATATATTGGCGATATAAATGAAAAAGGAGTACAAGTAGAAGATAAGGTATATAAAACATCAAGTCATAGTTTAAATACCCTTGTTAAATCTAGATATATTAATAAATGTATTAGAAAGCGTAACCTCACATTAAATGTAGATATAAAAAAAGATTCACCAATTACACTTAGTGTAATACTAAGAAATCAAATGTATACGTATAATACTAATATTTTCCCAGAAGATGCTATAAATAAAGAGTTAACTTTTGATGATATTCAAAAAGTATTTTCTAAAACACAAGAAAACGGTGTGTGTTTTGAAAAGACAATTGGATATATACAAAAAGGATTATTTGTTAAGACATCAATTTTAAATGAGATACGAAGAAATTTTGTAGAAAAAATTGAAGAAAAGCTATGTATAAAAAGAGATACTAAAGAGCTTAGTAATAATCTGCAAAATATATTGAGGATACAAAGTAATAATAATATTTCAAATAGTAAATTTAAAAATATATTATCTGTATATTCATATAATGATAATATAAATTATGATGAAGAATATATTAAAGAGTATAATAATAGAATAGATAGAATAGACTTTTATATTAATGATTATGTACGTTATGAAGATGCTATATTTCATAAGTACTCTAAATATAATTTAGGGATAAATATACCAAATGTAACTTTAAATAATATAGATAGATATATAAGAGGAAATATAGAAAGATTACTACAAAAAGGAGTTAAAGTAATAATACTTGGTAGTTTTAGATATTTACAATTGTTACTAAATTTAAAGAAAAAGTATGATTTTACATTAATTGCAGATTATTCATTTAACATTACTAATTCTTATTCATTAGCTTTCTTTAAAGATTTAGGTTTTGATATAGTAGTTCCTTCTTTTGATTCTACAAAAGAGCAAATAAGAGAATTTGAAAAAATTATGAATATTGAGCTAATAGATAACTATATAACTGTAATGACATCTAGATATTGCATTTTAGGTAGTTTTGTAGCTGGTAGAAATAAAGGAGAGCTTTGTAAAGCACCATGCAGAAATAATAAGTATTATCTTTTAGATAAGTATAATGAAAGATATGATATTGTTTGTGATAATATAGATTGTATTATGAAGATAGTTAAAAAATATAAGCTGGATAGAGAAAATATAGATAGTAAAAAAGCAGAAATTAGAAAAAATATGTTATAGTCTTATATAAAAATATTTACTTTTTTTGTTATATAAGATATTATATAAGTAGTTTAAAAGCTATATATGAAAAGGAGGAGTTATAGTGAAATGTCCATTTTGTGATAAAGAAATTGATGACAATAGTACTGTTTGTGAGTTTTGTGGAGCTAAAGTAAGAGAACCAGAAGAAGAAATAGTCGATAATAGCGAAGAAACAGTTGAAAAAACTGAAGTTGAAGAAAGTGTTGAGCAAGAAGAGAAAATAGCAGATAATAATGAGGAAAATGAAGTTGAAGAAAATACTGAAGAAGAAGTAAAAGAAGAAAGTGAAGAAGTTGATGAGCCTATTGCAAAACAAGTTAACACTTCTGAAGAGGAAGTAGAAGAAACTACAAAAGTAAAAACTAAAAGGATGGATCCTAAGAAAAGAAAAAGCATAATTACCATTGCTATTATAGTAGCAGTAATTGTTGCTGTAATAATAGGTGGAATATGTATTTTTATGGCTATAGTAACAAAATCATCTGAAGAAATATATAAAGGTATTATTAATTCTGTAAAAGATAGCATTGAAAATACACAAGTTGCAAATATTGATAGTGCTAATTCTAATATTTCATTAGAATTATACACAGATATATACTCAATTAAAGACACTGTAGATGGATTAAAAGTTAATTCAAATGTACAATTTAATAAAAATGACGGAAAATATATGATTGCTTTAGATGTAGACAAAAATGCGGAATCATATTTAAAATTAGATGCGTTTGCTAATTTAGCAGATAAAAAGCTATATTTATCTGAAGAAAATATCTATAGTAAAGGATTAGCTGTAGATATTCCAGATGATATTGTAACTAAAATTAATGAACAACTAAATGCAAGTAATGAAGTAATAGATGATGAAGTTAAAAATAAAATAATAGATAAAGTATATTCTGCAATAATTAATAACTTATTACCTGAATATTTTACATCTAGAAAAGTAGCTCTTACAGTAGAAGGTAAAACTGTTAATGCAACAGATAATGCTTTTGTAATGGATGCAAGTCAGTTAGTAACTTTTGTTAAAGCTGCTATTACTACATTAAAAGATGATAGTGAATTTGTTTCATATTTTAATGATAATCAAGAACTAGTAGTTAATGTATTAAATACTGTAATAAGTACAATGGATAACGTTGACACAGGTTATGGAAATATAGAAGCACATATATACACATCAGGATTATTTAATTCATTTGTTGGAGCAGCATTTGTTGTTACAGATGAATATGACGATAAAAGATTAATTGAAGTTGTAAAACAAGCAGATAATGCATATGTTATAAGCTTAAAAGAAATAGAATATGATACTGAAAATATTTATGGTACATTAACATTAGTAATTAATAAAGTAACAGAAAATGATATGGATATTCAAGCTGAAGTTAATATTCCAGATTATGGTACATGTGGTGTAAAATTAGTAGGTAATATAGCATATAATACAGCAATGGAAGAATATGATACTTCAAATGCTATAGGAACTGATGAAATTCCTGAAAAAGATGCAGAGGAAATTTATGATAACTTCGAGGAGTCACCATTATATTATTTGTTCTCAGATTACATAAATTTTGTAGATGATAAGGATAAATCTAGAATTTTAATTGGTAAGAATTATATTGAATCATACGATGATGATGTAGTAATATTTGATGTTCCTTCATCATTTACAGTATCTTATAATGGAAATTCTACTAAAACTTATGAAAAGAATACAATAAAAGATTCTGTTTCTGTAGAATTAGGATTTAAACTATTTAGTGTTGATGGATTTACAGAAAATATTGAATCTATAGCAGAAAACTATAAAAAGTCATCTTCATATAAAAATGTTAAAGTATCTGATACAGAAAAAGTAAAAGTAAATGGAGTAACTTATACTAAAAAGCAGATAAGCTATTCTTATGCTGGATATTCAAATGCTAAATCTAACTTTACATATTATTATACAAAAGTAAATGATGATTATATATATGTTGTATCATTAAATGACCCAGATGGAATAGCCACTGAATCTGAAATAAATAAGTTTTTAACTATTGAAATGTAAATAAAAAAGGATAGGGTAGAGAGTAAGTCTTTACCCTATTTTTCTGCGTTTGGCAGAATATAATCTGCCATAGAATATATAGCAGCTGCAATTATACTAGAGAATATGGAAATATAATACCCAGATATAAAAAACTGAGTTGCATATATAATAACAATTGCACTAAAAAATCCTACAATACCTCTACCTATTGGGTAGTCATGAATTCCTGTAATAGTAGCTATTAAGTAGTCTATTACTACTATAAAAATTGCTGAAAGAATAAGAATATAAATATTATCTATATTAAAATTTGGAGTTAAAAAAACAGTAAATACAAATATTGAAATGGATATAAAGAGTCTAGATAAGTTTTGAGAAAATCTAGTATTCATTTTTTCACCTCATATATTAGTATTATTTGTATAATAAAAATAAAATATGAAAAAATATATATAGGTGATAAAATGTTAATTGTATTTTTTAGAGCATTAATATTGTATTGTATAGTATTTTTAGTAATTAGACTTATGGGAAAAAAAGAGCTATCTAAAGTTCAACCTTTTGAACTTGCAATAATTATAGTAATTTCAGATTTAGCCTCTGCACCTATGTCCTCAAGAGGACTCTCTTTATTTGATGGAATAGTACCAATTATAACATTATTGCTAGCATATTTAATCTTTTTATTAATTAATCATTCTAGTAATAAAGTTCAAGATATTATATGTGGAAAGCCAATAATGATTATTAAGGATGGAAAAATTGTAGAAAATGAATTTAATTCACAAAAATATACTGTATCAGATATAATGTCACAACTTCACGAAAAAGGTATTTTTTCT
Organism: uncultured Clostridia bacterium; assembly: GCA_947628575.1. Lineage (GTDB taxonomy): Bacteria > Bacillota > Clostridia > TANB77 > CAG-465 > CAG-465. The sequence goes on from CANRAK010000005.1 coordinate 6,751, forward strand.
ATATCAGATGTAAAATATGGACTTATTGAAACAAATGGAAATCTAAGTATAATAACATATAATCAAAATATTGAATCTTTACCTGTTAATATAATAGAAGATGGGAAATTATCTGAAAATAATATGGAGTTAATTAATATATCATTAGGTGATGTAGAAAGATTACTTAAAGCTAAGAAACTAAAAGTAGAGGATATTTTGGTAGGACAGATGGACTCAAATTATAAGTTTACTTATCAATTAAAAAAGAATAAAGAGGTGTAATATGAAGCAGATAATAACTATGATGAGTTGTATAGCAATTATTGTTATAGGTGGTATTTTTGAGATTAAATATTTAGAAAAAAGCTCATTATTTTTAAAATCAGATATTGAATATATACAAAATGCTGTACAAAATAAAAACTTTGAAATAGCAAATAGTCAATTTGAAACAACATATAAATCTTGGCAAAATATTAAGAGCATATGGGGAATATTTATTAATCATGAAGAAATAGCCAATATAGATGAGCAAATAGTAACATTAAAAGAAACGCTAAAACAAGAAAATGAAGAGGAATCTTTGTTATATGCAGAACTAATAAAAAAAGATATAGAATATACTATTGAAAGGCAAGAGTTAAGAGCAGAAAATATTTTATAAAAAAAGGCGAGTTATATTTTAAACTCGTCTTTTAGCATTTCTAGTACTTTATAAAGTTTTAAATTATTAACATTAGAACTTTTATAAAGAGGCAGTCTTACTTTGCCTACATCAAGGCCTAAATAATTCATAGCTTCTTTTACCATAATAGGATTAACATCTACAAACAGTACATTCATTAGGTCTAAATATGTAAAAAATAAATCTTTGTCATTGTTAGTACAGATATTGTGCATTTTATCTGGAATAATATTTGCACAAACTGAAATAACACCTGAGCCACCTAAAGATAGGGTAGGAATAAGCAAATTATCATTTCCCGAGAAAACTTTAAAATTATACTCTTTTGTAGTATTAATAATATTTGCTATTTTTTCTAATGAAGGATTTGCTTCTTTAATACCAATAATATTTTCTATTCTTGCAAGTTTTACAATAGTTTCAACAGATATATCTATACCAGTACGTGAGGGTACATTATATAAAATTAATGGTAAAGGGTATATAGCATCAGCTATTTTTTTATAATGAACATATAATCCTTCCTGATTACTTTTATTATAATATGGAGTTACAACTAGTACTCCGTCTGCACCAACTTTTTTTGCATATTTGCTCATTTCTATAGCAATCTTAGTATTATTAGAGCCTGTTCCTGCAATAACAGGAATTCTATTTTTAGTTTTCTCAACTACAAATTTAATAAGTTGCTTTTTTTCATTATTAGATAGGGAAGAAGATTCACCAGTAGTACCACATGGCACTAAAAAATCTGTATTATTTCCTATTTGATATTCAATTAATTCTTCTAGTTTATCATAATTAATATTATTATCGTTTGTAAAAGGTGTAACTAAAGCAACACCACTACCATATAAATTTAACACTAATAAATCACCTCTAATAAAGTATATAATTAATGTTAAGAAAATATTAATAATATATAATTATTTCTAAACTAACAATAAATAATCATAAAACTATCAAAATTGTAAATTATAATATCTAGTGTAAAAGTTATATAAAAGAATTCATACATAAACCCTCTAGGCTAAGAAGAACGGTCTTAGCCTTTCTTAAAGAAAAAATAAATGTAAGTACAAAAAAGCACTTACATTTATTTTTTTACTTATTTTCTATCATATCTAATATTTCATTACATACAACATCTATATTTATTTTCTTATCACTAGAAAATGGAAGTATTTTCTCTTTAGCAAATAGTTCTTTTGAAATAACATTAGTATAGTCATTCATTTTTGTTTTAGCAATTTTATCTGCTTTAGTAGCAATTATACTAAAAGGTATATTTTTACTTAAAAGCCACTCATACATTTGTCTATCATTTTTTGAAGGAACATTTCTTATATCTACCAAAAAGTATATATGTTTTATTTCTTTTGTATTAGATATATACTGGTCAATTAATTTATTTATTTTTACTTTTTCTTTCTCAGACATAGTAGAGTAGCCATATCCAGGTAAATCTACTATATAAAAAGTATTATCTACATTATAGTAGTTTATACTTCTTGTTTTACCAGGTGTTTGACCAACTTTAGCTAACTTTTTTTGATTACAGATTGCATTTATAAATGAAGATTTACCAACATTAGATTTTCCTACAAGTACTATTTGTGGCATATCTGTTACTATAAGATTTGAACGGTCAAAAACAGATTTCTCAAATTTAACATTTTTTAACATAATAAAAATCCTTTCATAATATTGTATATAATACCATATTTTTAAGTATTTGTAAAATTATTATTTTCTTGACTAGAAAATTTATATGTGCTATAATCTTGTCATAGAAATCATAATCAATATATATGTTGATTGGCATATATTTTTACAACATAGAGATTTATATGTTGATGTGGGGAGGGAGTATTTTTATGAAAGAGAATAATTTAAAAGATTTTTTAGGTCTAAAAGACGTAAAAGAAAAAGAATTAATATTATGTAATGACAAATTAAAATATCCTAGTAAAAATACTTTAAAAAAAGATATGCGATTGATAAAGAAACTAATTGATGCAACAGATGGCAGATTTATAATATATTTTGATGGACGTTATGTAGATTTTCCTTATGACGGACTAGAGTTTAAAAGTGAAAAAGAAGAATTTTTCTTTAATAACTGGAATTCATATATTGTATTTGTAGACGATACAGGTTTTAAAGTAAGATTTAAAATTAAATGGATGGAAATGTTACCATATGAAAAAGTATATAAATTAGTAGAAATAGGTTACTATTATACTAAAGCACATCCTGAAGTATCAAAATATAAGTTGTACTAAAAAAATCCTTGAATTTTCAAGGATTTTTCTTTTTATCTTTTTTTATTATTTTAATATTTTTCTTTACTATTTATTTTTATTCTTTGGCATTATTTTAGTCATACCGCCCATATAAGGTACAAGTACTTCTGGAATATTAACTGAGCCATCAGGATTTTGATTTAACTCTAAAAGTGGAATTAATATTCTAGGTGAGGCAATAGCTGTATTATTTAATGAGAAACAGTATTTTGTATTGCCATCTTTATCTTTATATTTTATATTACTACGTCTAGCTTGGAAATCATTAAATGAAGAGCAAGAGTGTGTTTCACTATATTTACCACGACTAGGCATCCAAGCTTCAATATCATGTTTTCTTACTTGTCCTACACCCATATCACCAGTACAAACTTTAACAACTCTATAAGGTATTTTTAGTTCTTGCATAATTTCTTCAGCATTATTTAATAAGAAGTCATGTAATTTATATTGTTCATCAAAATCTGCTTTACAAAGTATAACTTGTTCAACTTTTGTAAATTGATGTACTCTATAAAGTCCTCTAGTATCTTTTCCATAAGTTCCAGCTTCACGTCTGTAGCAACTAGAAAGACCACAATATAATTTAGGTAATTGATCTTCACTTTCAAAAGTTTCACCACTGTGATATGAAACAAGAGATACTTCAGCTGTACCAACTAAATATAAGTTATCTTCAGTTACAGCATAAGATTGATCACGACCACTTGGAAAATAACTAGTTCCATACATTGGTTCTTCTTTAACTAGAGTAGGTACTCCCATAGGACAGAAGCCTTTTTTAACAAGTTTATCTATAACATATCTAGATAGTGCCATTTCAAGAAGTAAGCCTTCATTTTTTAAATAGTATGATCTTGAACCAGCAACTTTAACACCTCTAGGAATATCTATTAAATCTAAACTTTCAGCAAGGTCAACGTGATCTTTAATTTCAAAATCGAAAGTAGGGATTTCACCGACTGTTTTAAATAGAACATTATCCTCATCAGTTTTTCCTATTGGAACTTCTGGAAGTGGAACACCAGGTACTTCATACATAAGACTATCATACTCATTTTTAAGTGGTGTTATTTGAGCTTCATATTCTGCAATTTTATCTTTTAATTCTTTAACATGTGCTATTGCATCTTTTTTCTCTTCATCTGTAAGTTTTGGAATAGAAGAAGAGATAGTATTTCTTTCTTCTTTAATTTTATCTGCTTCTTGATTTAGTTTACGAAGTTGTTCATCAACTTCAAGTAGTCTATCAATATCTACATCAATTAATTTATTTTTAGCAGCTTCTTTAACTATATCGCTGTTTTCTCTAATATATTTTATATCTAACATAAATTCTTTCACTCCTTCAATTTATATATTAACTGCAACATTAAAATTATATGATAAAACAAAGAGAAATTCAAGATTAATAATCTTCATCTTCATTAATTTCTTTAGTCATCATTTCTAATAGTTTTTCGTAAATTTGCTCAGCACTGGAATTCCAGTTTTTTGTTATATTACGAGCTTGATCTTTATTTGCAGCATACATAGTAATATTAACTAACTCGTCATTTCCATCTTTAATGTAGCAAGAAACCTTAAATTCATCATTTTTAACAGGTATAACTACATTATCTATAGAGTAGTCAGTTTTAATTTTTACAATATTTTTATTAATTATTTTCTTTATATTATGTAGGTTTACACCAGGTATTAATTCTAGTAATTCATGTAGGGTCGAAAGACCCGAAGGTGTAATGCTAAATAGTGTATCATGATTTTCATTATACGACTCAGTTATATATCCATTGCTTTTTAGCTCTTGGATATATGAGCAAATATCAAAATAAGTGATATCATCAAAGTCTTCACAAAATTTAGCTATTTGTTCAATTGTAAGTGCTTTAGCATTTTTATCTAAAATATAAAGTACTATAATTTTATTGTCAAAAAGTTCTAAATCTTTAGCCAAGCAAATCACTAACCTTTCTAAAATTTAACTTTACAAATCTTTGGATATATGATAACATATTTCTTGTAAAAAATAAAGGGAAGAGGAATAAAAATATGGAAAATTTATGTAAAAATTATGTTATTGCAATAGATGGGGAAGCCGGAACTGGCAAATCTACTCTAGCAAAGAATATTGCAAAAAAATATAACATTGTATATATGGACACAGGAGCAATGTATAGATGTGTAACTTTGGATATGATAAATAACAATGTTGCACTAGATGAAATAGAGAAAATAACAGAGCTTTTAGACAATATAAAACTAGAAGTAAGTAGTGAAAATGGAGAAGATAAATTTTACCTAAATGGAGAAGACGTTACCAAGAAGATACGTGAAAAACAAGTTAATGATTTAGTATCACAAGTTTCACACATACAAATTGTAAGAGATAGAATGGTAGACTTGCAAAGAAAACTTGCACAAGGCAAAAAGATAGTTATGGAAGGCAGAGATATTGGCACTAATGTTTTTCCAGATGCACAAGTAAAGATATATTTAACTGCAACAGCACAAGAAAGAGCAAAAAGACGTTATAATCAAAACCAAGAAAAAGGCATAGATATTCCATATGAAGAAATATATAAAAATGTAGTATTTAGAGATAATAATGATAAAAGCAGTAGTGTTGCACCCTTAAAGAAAGCAGATGATGCGTACGAACTAGATACTACAAATTATTCATTAGAAGAAGTAGAAGAAATTGTAATGAATAAAGTAAAGGAGAAAATACAAATCGATGTTTAAGAAGATAGTTGTTAGTATAGCAGATTTTCTTTTTTGTCATATATTTTATAGAACAAAATATATAGATAGAGAAAATTTAGATAAAATGGGAAAATGTCTTGTTTGTCCTAATCACTCAAAAGCAATTGAACCAGTGTGGGTATATACTAAATGTAAAAATATGTGGATAATGGCAAAGGCGGAATTATTTAAAAATAAGATAATGGCAAAATTATTTGAAATGTTTAATATTTTTCCAATAAAAAGAGGGCAAAAAGATGCAAGAAGTATATTACATGCAATAAATGTTGTTGAAAAAAATGAAGATGCAAAGCTTTTAATATTTCCAGAAGGAACAAGAGTACCAAAGGATAAGGAAAGAGGAAAGGCAAAAGTTGGACCTGTATACATAGCTGCTAAAGCACAAGTACCTATTGTTCCTGTATATATTACAAGAAACGCAAAACTGTTTAGTAAAGTAACTTTAGTTTATGGTCAAGCTATAGATATACCAAAAGATATACTTGAAAATAAGGAAGAAATACAGAGATATTCAGATATGCTTTTAGATAAAATTTATGAACTTAAAAATAAGATTAAATAGAGGAAATTCCTCTATTTTTTCTTGACAAAATTAGATTATTTATGTATAATAATGGCATCAACTAGACATAAAAAGGATATAAATTATATATCCTAACTACTACTTTTTGAATAATTTTAAAGGAGGAATTATGAAAATTAAATTAAAAAGTGTGAAAAATCTTTACGGCGGGGTAAAGGAGTATGAATTAATTCTTAGAAATTCAGAAATGATAATTTATGGAAATGTAGTAGTAGATTTATTAAAAGAAAAAATTGCTGCAAATACTTGTATTGGTCTTTGTGACGATGAAAAACTAGAACTTTTAAAAACTTTATTTTATTATTTTGGTGCAAGTAGAAAGTGTAAGGAACTAAATAATAAAAATGTGCTTGAATATTCTTTTTCAATAAATAATGTAAATTATAATTCTATAATTGAAGAGCTTTCTAGTTATCCATTAAATAGGTTTAATAGTTCTAGAAGAAAAGAAAGAGTATTATATGAAGTTATGAAGTCATATGAATTAGTTTTAGCTGGTAAAAAAGCAGAATTGAAAGAAATTCCATTACAAGAAATACCAACAGCATTATATTCTTCAAGAGAGATAAATATATATGTAAATACACTTGAAAGTCTTTTAACTAAAAAAGGATTTGAAGGAAAATTAGAAACTAGAAGAGATTATTTTGATGGCTTTTTTGGATATTATTCTAATTATGCAGTATACTTAAGAGCAACTTATTATGAAAAGAAGTAATTTTTACTTCTTTTTTCTTGACAAAAAACGCTAATGAGTGTATAATAAGTAAGCTACTGTAGACATAAAAAAGAATTTATAAATATGATTCTTTTTTACTTCAGGAAATAATTTTTAAGGAGGAATAAAAAAATATGAAAGTTAAGTTTAAAAGAACAGAAGTATGTTATCCTAACAGAAAGGAGTATCTTGTAATCTTAAAAAATGATGGGGCAAGTATACCTGGTGAGATAACTATTGATTTTTCTTTAGAAACAATAATAATTGATTTTGGTAGACTATTAAGCAAAGAGGAGAAGCTTGAAATACTAAAAGAAGTGTTTTATAACTTTTGTATTTGTACATCTAAGAAATATTATAAAGAAAATTTAAATGATGTTGATACATACGTAGTAATATTTAAGCATGATGAAAGTAATAAAAAGCTAACACTTATGGAAAATTTAATGCAATATCCTCAAAATGAATTTAAAGCATTTAATAAGAGAGAATGTGTTTTAGCTGAGATTATTACATCATATAATATTATTAAAAACAAAGGTGTAGGTAAAGATAAAGAAAGAGTATTGCAAAATTTGGAATATGATTTAGATGAAACAGATATTATAAAATATGAAAATATATTACAAAGATATTTAAAAGAAAAAGGATATACCGGAACATTAAGACGTGAACGAGGATTAAATGAAGAAGATAGAAAATTTATAAATCCAAACAATGCATATTTTAGAATATGGTATTATGTACATCATACATATGTAGAAAAGTAAAGAAGTGGATATTTTTCACTTCTTTTTTCTTGACTGATTTAATTGTATGTTATATAATATGTGAAGTACAAGTATTCTACAAAAATTGTAGAAAAATTTGTTTAAAGGGGGATATTATGAATTTTATAACATATAAAAATTTAATAGATAAATATAATAGAAATATAGATAGTGCAATACAAGATGAAATTAGACCTTGTTGCTATAAAAATAAAATTACATATTTACAGTATCAAATACTAGCTGTACTTTTTGACGATGGAGCTTTAAGTATAGGGGATTTAAGTGAAAAAATGAGTATGGATACAGGTAATATGTCAGCTCAATGTAAAAGACTTGAGAAAAAAGGATATACACTAAGACTTAGAAAGAAGTTTGATGAACGTGTTGTAGATGTTTCATTAACAAGACAAGGTAGACTTGTAATTACAGAAATGAACGATATGCTAAATAAAAAGTATAAAAGCAAATGGAATAAACTATCACAAGAAAAGAAAGATAAAATGATAGAAGCTTATGAAATAATGCAAGAGTTATTTATTAAAAAATAAGGTGATTTTATGAAAAGAAAAGTATTTGTTATTATTTTTGTAATTTTAATTATCGCTGTTGCAGTATTTTTAACTAGTCATGATATTTTATCTAGTGAAAAAGAGGAACTGTACTATACTAAAATTTATGATTATGTAGCTAATATGGAGAGTAATAACAAAAATTTGAATAATTATAAAACATTTATAAGTTGTAAAAAATATGGAAGTAAAATTAAAGATGATATAACGTATGTATACTGCTGGATACAAGTTGAGAATTTCTTTGTAAATGATAGTGGACTGGTTGAAACTGATAGCGGTTCGTCTATTCCGTATAGATTTACTTTTAAAAATGACGAAATAGTAAAGTATGAAATACCAGGAGATGGCTCAGAATATAGTAAGTCTATAAGAGAGCTATTTCCACTACTTGTAAGAAGCAGATTTAGTAAAGTATATGATGATGGAAAATTAAAGGAAGATATATTAACTCAAGTCGAGGAGTATTATAACATACAAAGAAGTGAAATATACTACTAATATATGATATAAAAGTTGACTTTTGTCGTATTATATTATATAATATTTAAGACTAATTTTAGTTCGCGTACAAATAACCTAGAAGAATATTTTAGGTTATTTTCAAGTTTACAAAAGAAAGAAGGATAAATATGAAAAATTTAAGAAATGTTGCTATTATTGCGCACGTTGACCACGGTAAAACAACATTAGTTGATGCATTATTAAGACAAAGTGGTACATTTAGACAAAATGAGCAAGTAGCAGAAAGAGTAATGGATTCAAATGATTTAGAAAAAGAAAGAGGTATAACTATTCTTTCTAAAAATACAGCTATTCATTACAATGGTATTAAAATAAATATAGTAGATACACCAGGACATGCAGACTTTGGTGGAGAAGTAGAACGTGTTTTAAAAATGGTTGACGGTGTAATATTACTTGTAGATGCTTTTGATGGTCCAATGCCTCAAACTAGATTTGTTCTTTCAAAAGCTTTAGCATTAAATCTAGTACCTATAGTTGTAATAAATAAAATAGACAGACCAGGAGCAAGACCTGTAGAAGTAGAAGATGAGATACTAGAGTTATTTATGGATTTAAATGCTTCAGATGAGCAATTAGATTTTAAAGTAGTTTATGCATCTGGTAAAAATGGATTTGCTAAATTATCTTTAGATGATGAAAATGTAGATATGAAACCATTATTTGATACAATTATAGATACTGTACCAGAACCAAAAGGTTCAGACGAAGAACCATTACAACTTCTTGTAAGTAACATAGATTTTGATGAGTATACAGGAAGAGTTGGTATTGGAAGAATTGAAAGAGGTACAATACACAATGGTGAAACTGTTGCTATGTGCAAAAAAGACGGTAGTATACAAAATATAAAAATAGGTAAATTATATACTTATGATGGATTAAATAGAGTAGAAACAGAAAAGGCAACTTGTGGAGATATAATTGCAGTTACAGGTCTTACAGGAATTGAAATTGGTGAAACAATAGCAGATGTAGATAATCCTGAAAAAATAGACTTTGTAGATATAGATGAACCTACTGTATCTATGACATTTAGTGTAAATAATGGACCTTTTGCAGGAAAAGAAGGAAAGTTTGTTACATCTAGACATTTAAGAGAAAGATTATATAAAGAACTAGAAAAGAATGTTTCTTTAAGAGTAGAAGATACAGAGCAATCTGATAGCTTTAAAGTATCAGGTAGAGGTGAACTTCATCTTTCAATATTAATAGAAAATATGAGAAGAGAAGGATTTGAACTTCTTGTATCAAGACCAACAGTTATTATGAAAGAAATTAATGGCGTTAAATGTGAGCCTATGGAAAATCTAACTATAGATGTTCCAGAAGAATATGTTGGTGCAGTAATGGAGAAAATTGGTCTTAGAAAAGGTGAAATGACTAATATGTCAGCTTCTCATTCACAAGCTGGATATTCAAGACTTGAATTTAAAATACCAGCACGTGGATTAATAGGGTATAGAGGAGAATTCATGACTGATACAAAAGGTAATGGTATAATGAACCATACTTTCTGTGGCTATGAACCATATAAAGGAGATATGACAACTCGTCAAAGAGGTGCAGTAATTGCATTTGAACAAGGTAAAGCAACTGGATATGGATTATTCCAAGCACAAGAAAGATCAACTTTATTTATAACACCAGGTACAGCTGTATATGTTGGTATGATAGTTGGTGAAAACTCAAGAAGTGAAGATTTGACTATAAATGTATGTAAAGAAAAACACTTAACTAATACAAGAGCATCTGGTAGTGATGAAGCTTTAAAACTAGTTCCAGCAAAAGTAATGTCACTTGAACAATCAATTGAGTTTATTGGAGATGATGAACTAGTAGAAATCACACCTGAAAATATAAGAATTAGAAAGAAGATATTAGACCCAACACAAAGATTTAGACAACAAGGAAAATAAAATATATAAAGCAGACATAAAAGTCTGCTTTATTTTAAAATGAGGTGGTAAAAATGTATACAAGAAATGATATAGAATTATTACTTAAAGAAAATAATATAGAATATAAACTAGTAGAGCATGAAGCCGTTTTTACAATGCAGGATATAGAAAATATTAATCTAGGAGAAAATGGTGTAGAGGTAAAAAATCTTTTCTTAAGAGATGATAAAGGTGTAAATCATTATTTAATTGTTGCAAAAGAAGATACAAAAATAGATATGAAAGAACTAAAAGATATAATTCATTCTACAAGACTTTCTTTTGCATCAGAAGAGAGACTATTAAAATATTTAGGAGTTACAAAAGGTTGTGTATCTCCATTTGGAATTCTAAATGATAGTAATATGGATGTAAAAGTGTTTATAGATAGTAAACTAAAAGATGAAAAGATTATAGGTGTACATCCTAATGAAAATACGTCTACTATTTTTCTTGCTACAAAAGATTTAGAAAAAATAATTAAAAATCACGGAAATTCTTTAGAATACATAAATATTTAATATATAAATTATATAAAATGCATACACTATTAGTGTATGTATTTTTTTGTAGGAATATGGCATTTATTAGCAAAAATTTTGTTGCAAAACATAGGCATTTATTATATAATTATCTCAAAAGATAAAAATATATTTGAAAGGTTGGAATCGAATGAAAGGAACACTTAAAGAATTATTTAAAGAGGCAAAAAGAGATTATAAAATTATATCCAAAACATACAAAATTTTAGTAAAAACTTATGACATGAAAATACAAATGCATTCTGCTGGTCAATGGATACTAGATAATATGTATATTATTGAAGAGCAGTATGGTGATATATTAGATAATAAAAGAGTATTACAAAATAAAAAATTACCAGCAATAAAAGCACAAGATAAACAGAAACATATTGCTATTTTTTATTTAGCGTATGAATTAATAGAAAATAATACAGGATATATAGATAAAAATATTATATATAATTGTTTAAAAGAACATCAAAAACTAACATATTTAACATCTGAGGAACTAGATTTATTTGCATTAATGCTAAAAATAGCTTTAATTAAGTTTATAGCTAGAATTGCAATAAATATTACAAACTCACAGATGAAAAAGATGGAAGTTGAAAGTATTTTAGGAAATACTAATCCTATTGCGCTTGAAAAGGAATTTAATTTCTTTAAAGGTGTAAGTAAATCTGGAAAATTAACAGATTTATCTAAAATAAAGACTACTAATACTGCCTTTGTTGAATACTTATCTTTTAGACTAAAAGAGATGGGTACAGAAGGTGAAAAATATTATGATAAACTTCAAGAAGAAGTTTCTAAACTTGGTTTTTCAGTAGAAGAGGCTATAGTAAAAGAGCATTTAGAAATAGCTAAGACAACTGAGTATATCGGTAGAGCAATTTCTTCATTTAAAATATTACAAGCTATTAATTTTAGAGAAATATTTGAGGCTGTAAATAAAATAGATGAAACACTATTAAACGATTATACAGATGAGTTTAAAAAGTGTGATTATAAGACAAAAGCAAGATATAGAGCTTATATAATTAAACTTGCTAAAAGATATGATTTATCTGAAGTATATGTTGCTAAAAAAGCTGTTGCATGCTCTAAAAAGTATAAAAAACATGTTGGATTTTTCCTTATTGGAAATCAAAAGTACTTATTAAAAGAGGAATTAGGAAAATCTAGTGTTTCTCAAAAAATTCTATATAAATTTTTTGTTCCTATTAGGTCTACATTATATATATTATCACTATTAATAATTGCTATTTTAGGCACAGTTTTAGCATTTAATATTATTAATGTAGAAAATACTTTCTTTAAAATAGCACTAGCAATAGTTTCATTTGCATTCTCTTTAGAAGTAGCAGATAAAGTAGTAAACTATTTTATTAGAAAATTAGTAAAGCCAGATATTTTACCAAGATTTAATTTTTCAAAGACTGTAGATGAAGAAAATAAAACATACGTTGTTATGCCAACCATTATCTCATCACTAGATAAATTAGACAAAATGATAGAGAAAATGGAGATTACATATCTTTCAAATATGTCTAAAAATATATATTATATGTTGCTTGGTGACTGTGTTGCATCAGATGTACCTGTAATAAAGATGGATAATGATATAGTTGAATATGCTAAAAAACGTTTAGATAAATTAAATGAAAAATATTCAGATGATGAGCATGTAATATTTAATTTTATGTATAGAAAACGTGTATATTCAAAAGGTGAAGGCGCATACATGGGTTGGGAAAGAAAAAGAGGTGGACTAGAGCAATTTAATAAGCTTGTTCTAGGAAAACTATCTCAAAAAGAAATTAGTAAAGCTATGTATCTAACATATAATGATATTGTAAGATGTAAATATGCTATTACAATTGATGAAGATACATCTTTATCACTTAATAGTGCAAAAGAGCTTATATCTATTATGGCACATCCTTTAAATAAGCCAATATTAAATAAAAAAGGTAATAGAGTAGTAGAGGGATTTGGACTTATACAGCCTAGTGTAAGTTTGGATATAGAAGCTGCTAATAGAAGTTTATTTTCTAAATTATTTGGTGGATTTGGCGGAATTGATGTGTATACAAATGCTGTATCTAATACATATCAAGATGCATTTAAAGAAGCAATCTTTTGTGGTAAAGGAATATATAACATAGACTTGTTTGATAAACTAGTTGCACCACAGATACCTGAAAATTTAGTTTTAAGTCATGATTTATTAGAAGGCTCTATTATAAAAGCAGGTCTTGCATCAGATGTAGATGTACAAGATGGATTTCCTAATAATTATATTGCATACATGAAAAGAAACCATAGATGGTATAGAGGAGATATGCAGATAATTAGATGGCTTATTAGCCCAAAATCTAAATTATCTATACTATCTAAATGGAAGATTTTAGATAATATTAGAAGACCACTTCTTGATGTTGTAGCGTTATTTGCAATGCTTGTATCATTGTTTATATCATCAAGAGCATTTATTTATACAGTTTTTGCAAGCTTTATTACTGTAAATATAGGATATTTCCTATCATTTATAGATATTCTAATATATGGTAGAAGAAGACATAAAAAAGAATTACAGTATATACCACTTATTCATGGAATAAGTGCAGACTTACTAACTATGTGTTATAACTTTGTAACAATACCATATAAGTCATACATGTGTTTAAGTGCTTTTAGTTTATCTATATATAGAATGCTTATATCACATAAAAAATTACTTGAATGGACAACAGGAGAAATGCTTGAAAAGCAAGCAAAAGGCAAGCTTTCATATTATTATAGAAATATGAGTATTAATGTTATAACTGCACTAGTTATTATATTATTACCACTTGCTATTAATACAAGTAATATAGTATTAGTAGACTTTAAGTTATTTGTTGCACTATCATTTGCACTTGCACCATTTCTTTCATACTTATTAGGTAAAGACCATTTATTTGGAAGAATTAAAAGACTAGATAAGCAAGAAGAAAAAGAAGTGCTTGAAGTTGCTAAACGTACTTGGAACTTTTTTGATAGTATGATGAATGATACAAATAATTATCTACCAACAGATAATTTCCAAGAAAATAGAAGATATAAGATAGCAAATAGAACATCTTCAACTAATATAGGATTTGGACTTCTTGCTATAATAAATGCATACGATTTAGGATTTATTACAAAAGAAACAGCTATTGAAAAACTAGTAAGAGTATATAAGACAATACTTAAACTAGAAAGATGGCATGGTCATTTATACAATTGGTACAATATTAAGACATTAGAACCTTTAAGACCAAGATTTGTATCTACAGTAGATAGTGGTAACTTTATTGCTATATTATATATAGTAAAAGATTTCTTAGCAGATGAAAAAAATAAGTTATATAACTATATGCCTGGAACTAATGTAGATAAGTTTACAGAGGCTATAGGAGAATTATTACAATATACTGATAGCTTAATTAATGAGGCAGATTTTAAAGTATTATATTCTGGATATAGAAATCTATTTTCTATAGGATTTGATGTAGAGCAAGGAAGACTTGTAGATAGCTATTATGATATGCTTATGTCAGAAAATAGAATAACAAGTATGGTAGCTATTGCTAAAAAAGATGTTTCTTCTAAGCATTGGTTCTCACTTGCACGTAATATGATTGATGTTGATGGATATAAAGGACTAATGTCATGGGCTGGTACAGTATTTGAATATTTTATGCCATATCTATTTATGAAATCATATGAATATACATTAATTGACCAATCTATGTTCTTCTGCGCATATTCACAGATTAAGTATGCAAAGAAAAATAAAGTACCTTTTGGAATTTCTGAATCAGCATACGCAAAAAGAGATACAGACCTTAATTATCAATATAAATCATTTGGTGTACCATGGCTAGGTCTAAAACGTGGTCTTAATGATGCACTTGTAGTTGCACCTTATGCCTCTTTATTAATGATAGATTTAGCACCAAAGAAAGTATATGAAAATATAAAAAATCTAAAGAAATTAGGATTATATTCATCTTTTGGTTTTTATGAATCTATAGATTACACAAAAGAGAACCTTCATGATAATGTAGATAGCGAAGTTATACGTACATATATGGCACATCATCAAGGTATGATATTAACCGCTATAAATAACTATATGAATAAAGGAATTATACGTAATAGATTTCATAATAATGAAAGAATAAAATCTGCTGAAATACTACTAAAAGAAAGAGAAAGAGTTAACGTTAAAATACAGAAAAAAGCAAAAGATAAAGAGCATCAATTTAAGCAAAAAGATGTACAAAAGTATACTACACATGTAAGCTATACTTATGCTCAAAAGAAATATGCTACATTAAATGATGCAAGTACAAAAATGAACATTGCATTTTTAAGAGGTTCAAGGCTATCTTCAATTATAACTAATACAGGAGCAACTTATTTAAGGTATAAAGACAAGATAATTAACAGACAAAGCTATAGTGATGTAGAAGATACAGGAAATTACATTTACTTAACAGATTTAACATCATCTAAGATGATATCTACATCTAACTGTAATATACACAGTAGTTATAATAAAGATACAGAAGAATGCAAATGGGTAAGTGCATTAAATAAAGTAGAATGTAATATATCTACATCTGAGATAGAAGCTACTACAGATATATGTATATCACAAGAGTATAATGTTGAGCTTAGAAAAGTAAGTGTATACAACACAACAAATGAAAGACGTGAAATATTAATAAATACATATATGGAACCAGCTATGACAGATTACATGACTAATTTAGTTCATCCATCATTTAGTAATCTTCAAATTGAGACGTATTATGATAAAGAATTAGATACATTAGTAGCTAGTAAAAGAAAAAGAAGTGATAACGACACAGACTTATATGTATTTGCAAAGCTTATTGGTGTAAGTTTAGATGTAGATTTTGAAACAGAGAAGAAGAAGTTATATGATAATGCAGAGGATGCATATAATGGTGAGTTAACAAGATATCCTTTATGGCCTGTACTTTCATTTAGAGGAAAAATAATACTTGACCCTTATGAAAGACAAGAGTTTTATTACTTTGTTGGTGCATCTGATACAAAATATAAGATATCTAATGCTGTAGTAAGTTTAGATAAAAAGGGAATAGAGAGTCAATTTAAACTAACATCAGAACTTAACTCTGTTATTGCAAGATATTTAAACTTAGAGCCAACAAAAGCTGAAATATACAACAATATATTACAAGATGTATTATTTAATAAAAAAGAGCAAAATGAAAATGATGCTTTCTGGAGCGAGTCATTAAATCAATCTTTATTGTGGAAATACTCAATATCTGGAGATTTACCAATAATATTAGTATTTATAGATAATATAAAGGATGCAGTGATTATATCTGAGATTATTAAATTTATGGACTATGTAAAAAATAGAAAAGTAGATTTAGATATAGTTGTAATAATAGATGAAAAAATAAAAGAAAACGGACCTATATATACATACGTAAGACAAAGACTAGATAGAGCTGTATATATGGACTATACAAAAGGAAATATATATATATTAAATCTTAATAGCTTAACAAAGCAAGAAGTTACATTATTATCTTTCTTAGCAAGAAGATATATAAGAGATATTAGTGATTTTCTATATGTAAATAATAATGAAGAAAAAAATACAAATATACTTGATAGCTCAAAGGAATAAAATTTGGAGGTATATGAAAACATGGATAAAGAGGGACTAGATTTAAGAGCATTTAATATGTATGGTGGATTTAACCAAGCAGGGGATGAATATCATATATTAAATACCAAAACACCAGTTCCTTGGTGTAATGTAATGGCTAATGAGAGATTCGGTACTATAGTTTCAAGCTATGGTACCGTGTACTCATACTATAAAAATTCACAAAGTTTTAAAATATCTAATTGGTGTAACGATTGGATTAGTTTTAAGCAAGGTGAAACATTTGAAGGTATTTATGATAAAAATTACAATTTAGTATATGGCTTTGGATATTCAAAAGTTAAGCAAGAAGATGACGATGTAGAAAAAGAAATGGATATATTTGTATCAAGTGATGAGGATATAAAGCTACATCGTATTATGCTAAAAAATGTATCAAAAGATAAGAAGGTAGTTTCAATATCTTATTGTATTGATGCGGTAATGGGAGTAGTAAAAGATGTAAATAGAAACTATGTATTATCTAAAAAGACAGATAATGCAATAGAGATAAAAAATCCATATAGCTTAGAATTTTCAAATTGCATTGCATATATAACAGCTCTTGCAAATTCTAAGGAATGTAAAATTGAATATTTGCCTAATGAATATAAAGTATCAGTTAGTGTAGAATTAGAAAGAGAAGAACAAGCTGAGTTTACTATTATACTTGGTTGTACAGAAAATATAGAGGATATTAATAGAATTCAAGAAAAGTATAGTACAGTTGAAGATATTAAATCTGAGTATGATAAAACTATAGATTATTGGAGAAGACTAGTAGTAAAGAAAATGAAACTTGAAGATGAATACTTAAATATACTTGCAAATGGTTGGTTATTATATCAAACAATTGTATGTAGACTATTTGCACGTTCAGGTTTTTATCAGTCTGGGGGAGCAATTGGATATAGAGATCAGCTACAAGATACACTAGCACTAATAAGTACATGGCCAGATAAGACACGTCAACAAATTATACTAAATGCAAGTAAGCAATTTGAACAAGGCGATGTGCTTCACTGGTGGCATGAGCATAGTGGTGCTGGTATAAGAACATATTTTAGTGACGATTATTTGTGGCTACCATATGTACTATCTGAGTATGTAAATAGAACTGGAGATATATCTGTACTTAATGAGAAAACACCATATCTTGAAGATAAACCTATGAATGGAAATAGGGAAGTATATGATGTATATAAAAATATAGATAAGTATGATACAGTATATGAACATGCTAAAAAGGCTATAAATTATGCACTAACAAGAGTTAATGATAAAAATGGACTGCTTAAAATAGGAGATGGAGATTGGAACGATGGATTTAGTAATATAAGAGGAGAATCTGTTTGGCTAACATTCTTTATGATAAGTGTATTAAATAAATTTATCTATTTAGCAAATATGAAATTTGAATATGAGCTTGTAAAAGAATATGAAGATAAGATAGAAGAACTTAAGAAAAGTCTACTAGAAAATGCTTGGGATACTGACCATTTTGTAAGAGCATTCTTTGAAAATGGAGAAATTTTAGGCTCATATGCAAATAAAGAATGTAAAGTAGACCTAATATCACAAGCTTGGGCAGTAATTGCCATGGTAGAGGATAAAACTTTACATGATAGACTAGAAAAATGTTTAGAAACAGCAGATAAATATTTAGTAGATAGAAAACTTGGAATAGTTAAGTTATTATATCCTGCTTTTAATAATGCTGAGAAAAATAATCCAGGATATATAAGGGCATACGTTCCAGGAATTAGAGAAAATGGTGGACAATATACACATGCTGCAGTTTGGCTTTCAAAAGCATATTTTGAAATTAATAATTATAAAAAAGGTGAAGAAATCTTAAAAATGATTAACCCAATATCACATTCTGATACTAAAGAAAAAGCAGATGTATATATGGTAGAGCCTTATGTTGTTGCAGCAGATATATATTCTAATGATGAGCATCCTGGACGTGGAGGATGGACTTGGTATACTGGTTCATCTGGTTGGCTATATAAAGTTATAGAGGACTACTTAGCAGATAATAAGAAATAATAGGGACTGACTAAAAATCAGTTCCTTTTTCTTACAATAATGTTAAATTTTTTTTACTATATTGTAGCTTTTTTTATTTTATGATATCATTTTGAGTATGGAGGGTTGATATGGGCGTTTTAAACGATATAGATAATTTAGATATAAAGATAAGAAACTCAAGAAGCAATAGATTTGTAGATAATCTAGCAAATGATAGCAGAATTGATAGAATTAAAAAACTATTAGTAAAACAAGAAATATCAGTTAAATTATATGATATGGTATCTACAGAAGAAAGAGATAAAATTACATATAAATTATTAAAAGATATATATTCACTTCTTGAAAATACAGATTTTAAGTCTAAATTAGTAGATGAATATAATAATCAACTAAAAAAATCACCTCAATTATATAATATTTTAAAATCTGTTTTACCAAATAATAATAATGGAATGGTAGAGGGAAGAAATCGTGTTATAGATATTGAATCTGCTACATCAAAAGATATATTTACAGAAGATTTTAAGCAAATTCTTTTAGATACTACTTTATCTTATGATGAAAAAATGCAAAAATTAGCATTTTGGAGTAATAAAGTAGCTCATGAGTGTGTTATAGAAATAAAAGAGATGTCAGATTACTTTTTAGATGATATAGAAAATAACGAGGTATTAAAGACTATTAATGCTACTAGAAAAACACCCGGTGCTAAATTTAAGTTCTTAATAGAAAGAGCTATATATGATAAAAATATTAGAGCTGAATATAGATTTAATGCAGACGAATTAGTAAAATTAATTGATTCAAAAGATTTTGATATGTCAAAATGTAAAGATGAAAATTTTGTAAAATTTAAAAAATTAATGGATAACTTACAATTAAACTGTAAAAATCCAAATGATGTAAAAAGAATTGTACACTGTATGCAAATGCAGGAAATGTGTGATATGTTTTTTGATATAAAAGATAACGCAATAGAAAATTTAGCTAAATACTTAAATGACCCTAATGTACCAGAAGAACAAAAAAATGTTGTAATGTTTAAAGTAAATGACTCTGAGACATTATCTTCTAGTACAAATTACTCACATGAAAAAGGCTTGTTACATTCAACTTCTAGAATTGTAATTATGAATAAAGATATGTATGAAGATTATTGTAAATTTTGTAGCAAGGGATTCATAACTAATAAATTAGCTGAAAGTTATGCACTTTCAAAAAATATAACTCCTAAAGAGGCAAGAGCTAGATTAAAAAACATATACAGAGGAAGAGAATTAAGCGAAACAGAAAGAATTGCTATTTTAAGTGCGTGTAGTGCTACAGTTTTACATGCAAATAATATTGGATTAAAAAGATTAGAAAAGAAAAATAATATTAAAATACCAGATTTATGTTCGCCTTTAATAACATCCATTGCATTTTCAGGTACACCTATATCTCCGTTAAGACCAATAAAAAATTTAGCTTCATATTTAACTGGTATTAAGAAAAATAACGATATTAATAAAAGCAGATTTTCAGGAAATTTAAAAAAATTTGTTTCTAGTATATCAAGACCAATTATTAAAAGTATGGAGAAAATTATAATTAGTAAAAATCCAAATAGACCGATTAGATATTATAGAGACTATGGAACATATGATAAAGATAAAGAAAAATATAAAGAAGAGTCAAGTGTTCCTAATATGGGTGGACAGGAAGCATATATTTAGCAATATATAAATTTTACCAAGGGAGGAAATATGGAAGAAAAAAGTATTAAAGAATTATTTTCAAAAGGACAATATGATGAAGTTATAGAGAAAATTGAAAAGATTTATTCGAAATTGTTTATGGATATGTTAGATTTAAAAAGTGAAGAGCTAGATAAGAAATATGAAAGTCTAGATTATGATAAATTATCTGCCCTTGTTTTAGCATATTACCCACAATATACAAATCAAATTTTAACATTAAATCATGTTGCAAATAATCCAGATAATACGTATTTTGAAGTTATAAATACTATGCTTAATATATATATGCAAATTTATGATTCATATAATCACGAGGATAGGAAGGATTAAATATGGGTATAAAAATATTTTATAAAAATAATATAATTGCTAGACTATTTCAGAATATTTTAAAGAAAGAAAATTTAGACTATATAAGAGATGAAGCATTAAGATTAGATAAGTATATAAAGGATGTACCTGTTGATAGTAAAAAAAGAACATCAAAAATATATGATGATATGCTTAATAATATGTTTAATTTAATTGAAAATACTAACTTTAAAAAAGCAATAATTAATTGGCATAATAAATACTTTAGAAACTGTTCGGGAGGAGTACAAGATTTTTGTAGGTCAAAAGACTTTAAAATACATAATATTGAATCATTAGATGATATTGATGAAAGAAAAAGGTCATTAGATATTGTTACGCAAGATTTTTTACAAACTTGTAGATATGGTACTGATGAAGAAAAAATGCAAAAGACAGCTTATTGGGCTAATAGAATAGCACATGGTTGTGAAACTGAGATATATACTTTTTCTGACGAATTTTTAGGAAGATTTTATAGTGAATATGAAGTATATGCATATAGAGATTCAGAATATTGGCATTCCAAAGTTATGGAAGATGAAAATC
>CANRAK010000006.1 GCA_947628575.1 uncultured Clostridia bacterium
TCTTCAATTAATTTACCTGCATTTTCCATTGCAAGTATCATTGACCCTGAATTATATCTTTTAGGTGGTGTTGTTTCCCCTTCTTTTAGCTTAAACTCCATTATATTTAATACATCATTTTTCTTAAGCTCAGATAATATACTCATATCTTCATTTGTTTCTTCTTCATTATCTTCAGATACAGTTTTAATATTTTTCTCATTTTTGTATAGTTCTAAGTAGCCTAGACTAGTACATACTTTACCATTTGTATAAAAAGTTTCTTTACCAACATTTATAGTTACAGATATTCTACTATATTCTGCAGGTGGATAAAAAATAGCTAAAAATCTTTTCACTATTAAAATATATACATTTTTCTCTAGCTCATTAAGTTTTGCTAAATTATCTTTTCCTTGTCCTGTTGGGATTATTGCATAGTGGTCTGTTATTTTACTGTCATCTACATATTTAGTCTTTTGTAACTTTGTGCTATATTTTTCTTTTGCCATTTTATTTATTATCTCAGATATTTCTTCATTTATCTGCATTTTAGCTATTCCATTTAAATTATTTGTAATAACTTTTGCAACAGAACTAGATAGAACTCTTGCATCAGTTCTAGGATATGTAACTAGCTTTTTTTCATATAGGCTTTGTATAATTTGAAGTGTTTCATCTGGGCTGATTTTAAATTTTCTTGTACATTCATTCTGAGCTTCTGCTAAATTAAATAGCAATGGTGGATTTTCTTTACTTTTCTTTTTTGTTATATTTTCAACAGTAGCTTTTCCTATTTTATTTAAGTATTCTATAAATTTTAATGCATCCTCTTTCTTCTTAAAGCCTGTTTCATTATATAGTCTTGGTGAATCATATACTGTTGAACTTTCATTTGTTCTAAAATCTCCTATAAAATTAGAATTACCTTCTTTATTAAAAAGCCCTTGAATTTTATAAAAACTAACTTTTTTAAAGTTCCTAATTTCTCGTTCTCTATTTACAATAAGACCTAAAACGCATGTCATTACACGACCAATAGATATTACAGCTCTATCTTCATTCATATGTTTTGCAAGTCCTTTAGCATAGATTAAAGATAATAGTCTTGAAAAGTTTATTCCAATTAGATAATCTTCTTTTGCCCTTAAGTATGCAGAATCAGATAAAGCATTATACTCATTTAATGGTTTTGCCTCTTTAATACCATTTATAATTGCTTCCTCTGTTTGTGAATCTATCCATACACGTTTTTTCTCCTTATTAGGACAACCAGCCATTGTATCTACCAGCCTGTATATATACTCACCTTCTCTTCCTGAGTCGGTACATACATATATGGTATCTACATCATCTCTATTTAAAATATTTGAAACTATATCAAATTGTGATTTAACACTATCTATTACTTCATATTTAAATTCTTCTGGTAAAAATGGTAAAGTAGACAAATTCCAATACTTTAATTTCTCATCGTATTTTTCAGGATACGACATTGTTACTAAATGTCCAACACACCAAGTAACAATATAATCTTCTGATTCCATATAACCATTTTTATTTATTGCATTTATTTTTAGTACTTTTGCAAATTCTTTTGCTACGCTAGGTTTTTCTGCTATTATTACTTTCTTTGCCATATATTACTCCCTTAAACTCTTTTCATATTATACACTAAAACATATAATAAAGCAAAGAAAAAGCAAGGAAAAAATCCTTACTTTTTATTGCCTTCCACTATAGAAAACTCTAGTTGTACTAGTATCATAACCTTTAGCTTCTAAAAGTTCAGATACAGTTATAATCTGATAATCTTCTTTAGTTAAAGAATCAATTATTCTTTCTGCTGCCGGGATAGTAGTAGCATGAATATCGTGAAGTAATATAATATCTCCGTCTTTAACGCTATTTAAAACAAGTGGTACAATTTTTTCAGGGTCTCGACTTTGCCAATCTAGAGAATCAATATTCCAAAGAATAAGTGGCATATCTACAGTACTTTTTACAGTATTATTAAAAGAACCATAAGGTGGTCTTAAAAGTGTAGGTCGTTTTCCTGTAATTTCATAAATAGCATCTGAAGTTGTTTGAACTTGAGATAGTATATTTTCACTAGATAACTTAGTTAAGTCTTTATGGTCCCAAGTATGTATTCCTATTTCACTATTTGAAAGATATACATCTTTTACTACATCTGGATATAACTTAACATTTGAACCTAGCATAAAAAATGTTGCTCTAGCATTATACTTTTTTAATATGTCTATAATCATATTTGTATTTGTCTTATGTGGTCCATCATCAAAAGTAATAGCTACCATTTTTCTATCTTTGTCTATAACTCTAGACATTAGCTCATTATATTCTTCTTGTGTCATTTCGTAATTTTCTGCTGTTAAGAGTTTTGAACTGTTATATTCTTTTAAAGAATTATACGTATATGATGTTGCTTTAGAACTGCTAAATAGTTTAAGTTTATTTTGTGTTAATAAGAAGTTATTTCCTTCTCCTATTTTTTCTTTTATACTCTCTTTAAATAGTTCGTTAAGCTCTAATTCTCTTTTTAAGTCTGTTCTAAAATTAAAGTTCTTTACACTAGTTGTGTATTTTTCTTCATCACTTTTCTTTAGCATAGATGTTACTTTTACACTTAAGATATTATCATTTACTTTATATGTGTCTATTTTCTGTTTTAAAATTTCACTATCTTTTATCTTATCTTTATACTCAGATAAGTCTTTATTCTTTACAGATGCTATTAAAGAATCTACATACTCATTAATTCTTAAGTCTATAAAGTTATATGAAGATGATAGTTTTTGCGTTGAAACCATATAAAGTGCTGTATTTTCATTGTTGTACTCTATTTTGCCAAAATCTAAATTTTCAGTTTCAAGTTTTGGCATCTTCACGTCATTCTTGATGCTAGAAAAAATTAAAAAGCTTGTGATTACAATTAAAAAGATAATTATAATCCCAATTAAAAATCTTATAAGATTTTTCAAAATTATCCCTTCTTTCTAAAAAATTATTTTTGGCTGTGTACATAACCATAATGTAGGCTAAATATGTTTTTACGATTGCTAAAATATTATATAACACTTTATTTGCAAAATCAACACTTCACATAATATTTTATAAAAAAGCATAAAAAAAGCACTTCGTTAGAAATGCTTTTTTATTATTTATTTTTATTTTTTTGTTTACTATTTATTTTATTTATTATTTTTTATATTTTTCTATCCTTTATATTAGTTTGTTAATTCATTATCAAAAGTTTGGTCATCACCAGATAATACAAGCTCTATATCTTCGTATTTACCGCCTCTATATATTTTTACTTTTACCTTATCTCCTATAGATTTTGAGTTTTTAATATCATTTAATTCTTGTTTAGTTGTAACTTTTTTACCATCAAATTCAACTATTATATCTCCTCTAGTTATACCAGCTTGAGATGCAGGTGAGTTAGTATATACTTGATATACATATACTCCTTCTACTAAATTATTTCTTTTTGCTGTATATTCGTCTAAATCTATTCCATATATTCCAACATAAGGTCTTACTATTTTACCAGTTTGCATTAATTCTTCCACTATTTTTAGTGCATCATTACTTGGTATAGAAAATCCTAAGCCTTCAACTGTAGTATCAGTAATTTTTACAGTATTTATTCCTATTACTTCACCTTTTGAATTAACTAATGCACCACCACTATTTCCTGGATTTATTGCAGCATCTGTTTGTATAAGACTTAATGTTCTTCCATCTACTGTTATACTTCTGTTTAATGCAGATATATATCCTACTGTAACACTTCCTGCAAATTCTTGACCTAATGGGTTTCCTATAGCGACTGCTAACTCACCAACACTGGCTTTTGAAGAATCTCCAAATGTAGCAGGAGTAAGTCCTTTAGCATCAATTTTTATTACAGCTAAATCTGTAACTTCATCTCTTCCTACTATTTTTGCTTCATACTCACTTCCATCATTAAGTGTAACTGTAACAACAGCACTACTTGCAGCTGCTGCGTCCTCAATTACGTGATTGTTTGTTATTATATATCCATCTTCTTTATATATTATACCTGAGCCTTCTGCAGAATTTTCTTCAAGTTCTCCAAAAAATCCTTGCTCATAAAAATCTACTTTTATTCCAACAACTGAAGGTCCTGCTATTTGTGAAACTGCAACTACAGGATTTTCAACATCAGAAACCTCATATTTCATTTGTGATGTAGTTACATTTTGTCTAGACACTAAAAAGTATGTTGTTAGTGAGCTAATTACAGAAACTAAGACTACACCAATAATTATTACAAGAATTTTTGGAGATTTCTTATCTTTTTTTACTGTTACTATTTCATACTTGTTTTCTTGTTTTTCATTTTCTTCCATATTAACCATCCTCCTTAATTTTTACCAGCTGCTACAGCAGTTGAAAAAGCAATTTGTAAATTATATCCACCAGTATAAGCATCTACATCTAAAACTTCTCCAGCAAAGAATAAATTAGATATTATTTTTGACTCCATAGTTTTAGGATTAACTTCCTTTACATCTACACCACCACATGTTATGATAGCTATATCCATTTGCATTAATCCATTTATATTAACTTTTAGATTTTTAATAATATAAGCTAACTTATTCCTTTCTTCTTTAGTTATTTGATGTACTTTCTTATCTGGTTGTATACCACTTAATTTTATTATAACCGGTATTAATTTTTGCGGTAATAAATCATTTAATGAATTTTTAAATTCCTTATTTGAATATTTTTCAAAATCTCTTTGAATTCTTTTATCTAATACTTCTATATCTAATGCAGGCTTTAAGTCTATATAACTTACTATACTATTATTTTTTAATTTATTATCTATATTTTCTACCCTATTTAAAATACTACTACCACTAAGTACTATTGGTCCAGTAAGACCAAAATGTGCAAATAGCATTTCACCAAAATTGCTATATATTTGCTTGCCTTCATCTAATATTTTAAATTTAACATTTTTTAATGTAAGTCCTTGTAGCTCTTTGCAAATTTTATCTTCAGACATTAATGGTACAAGTCCTGGCTTTAATTCTATAATATTATGCCCATATTTTTTTATTATATTAAAGCACTCGCCTGTACTACCAGTAACTTTATAGCTCATACCACCTGTACAAATTATAACTTTATCTGCTAAAATCTCGCCATTATTTGTCTTTATTCCTACTAGTACATTATTTTTAACAATTAAGTCTTCTAGCTTGGTATTATACATTACTTTTACATTATACTTTTTTAGCTCTTTTTTTAGTGCTACTACAACATCTTCTGCCTTATCACTTTGTGGAAATATTCTTCCACCTCTTTCTACTTTAGTAGGTACACCTATACTTTCAAAATACTCCACAACATCGTTATTATTAAAGTTCATAAATGAGCTATACATAAATTTATTGTTTTTTACAATATTTTCTTTAAAGTCTTCAATATCTCCTGCAAAAGTTATATTACATCTACCTTTACCAGTTATCTTTAGCTTATTTCCAGCAGATGCTGTTTTTTCAATTATAGTAACGTCATTTCCACATTTTGCACTTGTTATAGCTGACATCATTCCAGCAGCACCTGCGCCTACAACTATTACTTTCATTAGTTATCTCCTAACATTTTCTGTGTTGCAATAAGTATTGCAAGTTTAGCTGACTCATAAGAAAGTCCTCCTTGCATATATGCAGCATAAGGTTCTCTCATAGGAGAGTCTGCAGATAATTCTATTGATGCGCCCTCCATAAATGTACCAGCTGCCATTATTACTTCGTCTGCATATCCTGGCATACTCCATGGCATAGGTACAACATTGCTATCTATTGGAGAAGCATATTGTATTCCTTGTATAAATTTTATTAATTTATCTTTATCTCCAAAATTTATAATTTGTACTATATCACTTCTTTTATCTGTAGAAGAAGGAAATACATTAAGGCCTAAATTTTCTAGTAATTTAGATGCAAATACCATTGCTTTTAATGCAGATTCTACAACAGTTGGTGCCATAAATATACCTTGTATTATATTTTGGTTTTGACCAAGTGTTGCACCATTTTCTTTTCCAAGTCCTGGGCAATATAGCTCTTGCACTACTTTCTCAATTAATGCCTCTTTACCACATACATATCCGCCCATTTCACATAGTCCACCACCTGCATTTTTAATTAAGCTTCCACAACATATATCTGCACCTACAGCAGTTGGCTCCATTTCTTCAGTAAATTCTCCGTAGCAGTTATCTACAAATATTATTACATCTTTATCTACACTACGTATTTGCTTTATAACGTTTTCTATATCTGATATAAGTAAAGCTTTTCTTACTTCATATCCTCTAGAACGTTGGATATGTACTAATTTTACTTTATTATTTTTCAAATACTCTTTTATTTCTTCACACTTAAAGTTATCTTTTTCATCTAAGTCTATTTGTGAATATTTAATTCCCTTATTCATTAATGACATTTCATTTTCTTCAAGACCAATAACTGTACATAATGTATCATATGGTCTACCAGATATAGCAAGCATTTCATCTCCATAGTTTAGCAGTCCTTTTAGTGCAGTAGCTATAGTATGTGTACCACTTACAAACTGTACTCTAACTAAAGCATCTTCTGTTTCAAAAATTTCCGCATAAACCTTTTCTATTGCTTCTCTACCTAAATCTCCATGTCCATACCCTGTTGACTTTGTAAAATGTGACTGTGTTATTGGCACATTTTGAAAAGCCTTTAAAACTTTCGCCTGATTATATAATGCTGTTTCCTCTATTTGTTTAAATATAGGTTCAACTTCCTTCTCAGACTTTCTAGCTAACTCTTCTAATTCATTGCTAATATTAAATAATTTATATGCACTTTGCATTCCTATCACCGTAAGTTATTATATCACAGTAAAAATTAAAAATAAATATATTATGTCTCTTTTCATTAAAAAATCATTACTGACACACACTTTTCACATTCTAAATAAAATGGACAAAAAAAGGCACTTGATTTTCTCAAGCACCTAAAATACTATTCTTCTTCCTCTATTCCTTGTTGTTTAAGAAATTGAGCATATACTTTTTTAGATAGTTCTTCATCAGTAACAGTGTCATAAACTTCTTCACCATCTTCTTCTTTTATTTCTAGTATAACGACTTCAATTTCTTCAGTTTCTTCTTCCTTTAGCTCAGATAATATTAAAAATGATCTGTCATCTTCTAATACTACAACATCTAGTTTTTCGAAAGTAACATCTTTACCATTTTCATCTGTTAATACTAAAATTGGAGATTCTTCTTCAGTAGAACATCCACCACAAGTACCACAAGAACCTGAGCATCCAGTTAATTCTTCGTTATCCATCTAATTTCCTCCTTATTTCATTATATATTATAATATGCTACCGTTATTTAGATAGCATATTTAAATATCCTTCTAGTATATATGTTGCTGCAAATCTATCAGCAACTCTATTTTTTTCTTTTTGTGAAATATTCATCTCTTTCATAGTCTTATACGCAGAAACTGTAGTAAGTCTTTCATCCCACGTATGTACAGTAAGACCAAGTTGTTCTAATTTAGGAATAAGCTCATCAATTTTTTCAGTTTTTTGTGACTTAGTTCCATCCATATTTTTAGGATAACCTATTACCACTTCTTCAAATTGATACTCTTCTTTTAGCTTTCTTATGCCAGAGATAAATTTCTTATCACTACCATTTATTACTAAAGTTTCTAATCCTTGTGCTGTAATTCCTAGTGGGTCTGATATTGCAAGTCCTACTCTTACATCACCATAATCTATGCCTAATATTCTTTTCATATTACACCTATAAGTCTAAATATTTTTTTATCATTTCTTGTAACAAGTCATCTCTTTCAATTTTACAAATTAATGCTCTTGCATTTTGATGAGATGTTATATATGTTGGGTCTCCTGATAGAATATAACCAATAATTTGACTAGTTGGCTCATATCCTTTGTCTTTTAGAGCAGCAACAACTTGTTCCATAATCTCCTTTACTCTTTTAGATTCATCTTTTTGTGGTTTAAAAACTGTTGTATTTTGATCCATATCTATCACACTCCTTAAAATAAATCAAAAACATATATATTATTTCTTTCTAAATAATCCAAATCCTTTGTTTTTCTTTGTATCTTCTCTAGTATAATGCTTTTCTTCTACCGTTACTTTTCCTTTCATTGGATAAATTGTATTTATTATTTTATCCAAATTTTCTTGGAAGTTTTCGGTAAAACTAGAAAACTTATTTGAATATTTATATACCATTTCAACATATTTTCTGTAGTTATCTACATCAAATGGTAATATAAAATACTGTATCTTACTTGGATTGAATAGTTCATCAAACATTCTTAAGTCATAACTTGTATATGTAGCTATACCATCAATTATGTCTTTTGAAGATAGGCTACAATCAACATACTTATTTATAACTATCTTAATTTTATCCATTCCAATACCACGTTGTTTAAGCTCTCTTAAAAACATAGTTATTTGACTTACATTTAAAATATTCATATCCTGTACTATATATATGTCTTGAGCTAGTCTAAAATAATCTAATGGTGTACTAAAATCTGCATCAATTAGTACAATACTGTTATTTTTCATTACTGTCTCGACAAGCAGATTAGGATTATATGATTTTCTATCTTCTCCTGGAACTGCTGTATATACACTAAGTTTATCATAAACTAATGGCTCATTTTTACCATTTGAAGCATATTTTAAACTCTCTCCTGCAATATTTCTTTTTCCTGTATTATCATAAGTATATATAGTGTATAAATCTCTTTTTCTAGTCATATCTACCATAGCTGTTTTTATCTTTTTCTTAGCTAGATATGTTCCTATTGCATTTATACAAAATGTAGTACCAACTTTAGGTGCTCCAACAAAGCATACTGTTTTTTTGTAGTCCTCTGGTACGTCATATACATGTTTAACAGTTACTTTCTCTGTTTCTTCAGTTATAACCTTAACCTCAGGAGCTTTTGGAGCAACGGTAGGTCTAGGCGCTTTTTCTATTTCATATCCACCATTATTTGTAGCTTTCTTTACTGGAGCTTGTTGAGGCTCTTGTGGAGCTTGTGGCTCTTCAGCTGGTGTATTCATAATATTTTTATATGATTCACTGTTTGCTGCTAAGTAATCTTTTACATCTTTAGGTAGATATTTTATTATAGTTCTCATTTGTTCAACTGTATATTGTGATACTACCCTATCAAATATTTCATTATATTTAGTAGTATCTCCGTTCAAATTAGTATAATATGAGATTATTCTTTTTATTTCTATCTCATTAACTTCATTTGAACCAAATACAGATTTAGCAGATAAATTATCTGTATAATATGTTCTAGCTTCTTTTTTGGTAGTAGGTGAGTGTATAAGCTCACAAACTTTACCTTTTCTTCTTTCTGTTCCTGTAAGTGTACTGTATACACCTAGAGCAAATAGTTTTGCTAAGAAGTTATCTCCCAGAAATCTTCTTTCTGTAGTTATTAATATTAAATCTTTTGCTTCAAAAGTATTTGTTATTTTATCTATATATTGAAATATTTGTTTATCAGCCTCTGCATAGCTTTTAGTTGGCAATTTCTCTAAATCTTCACTTAATACAGCTCTGTCATAATCGCCCTTTTCTATTTCCTGCCTAAACTGGCCAAAATAGTATGCTATTTTATATTCCAATTTTTCATTGTATTTTTCTTCATAATACTTAACAATACTTTTTACAGTATCTTCACTACTTAATCCAAAAAGTACCTTCATATTATCTATCCCTTCTACTCAATTAAATTTTAGGTTATATATTCAAGCAACAAAAATTAAATTTTCTTTTTGCACTTAATAATTAAATTATAATCTGTATAATTTTTTACAGACACTTTTTAATATTTTTTATATGTTTAATACAATTATATTAAACAATAAAGAATGCATATACTAATGGTAAACATTGAACTATTACCATAAATAAAGCTATACTTGTTACCATTTTTTGTCCAACTATTTTATCAGCTAAAATTTCTGAACCTGTAACATAATATTTATATAATGCATAAATCATAAACAATGTTGCAAATGGCCATGAATATTTTTGTACCATTACTAAAACATTCAATCCACCATCTAAAACAGCATCATTAGTAATAACATTTTCAGCTGCAAAAACAAGTTCATTAACTACAGCTAAAACAATTGATACTATAATTGATGATATTATAAATTTCTTATATTGCATAGTTTTACCTCACTTATTCAAAAAACTAAAATTATACAGTATAATTATATTATAAATATTATTAAATATCAAGTAATAGTTTAGAAAAACTTTGAAAAAGCTATAATTTACATAAAAAAGGAATCAAAAGTAGTTATTTACTTTTGATTCTAAGTCTTACATACTAAATTTTCTCTTCATTTTTCTAAGTCCTTTTTTACCCATTTTTAATACATCACAAAACATATCATTTTTCATTACACCAAGACATGTACCTGCAACAATTCCTATCATTGCTCCTTTTATAAAATCCATATTAATTATCTCCTTTCTTAGAAATATTTTTATCTTTTTTTATAGCTAATAAACTAGAAATTATTTCATATATTCCAATTATTAGCATGAAAAAATAGAAATATTTTTTTAATTTTTCTTCGTCAATATAATTATTAATATACAGTCCTATTGCACATCCTATTAATATAAAAAAGAGTGTTTTAAAATACTGTTTATTTAGTATTTTTTCTTTTTTAAAATTCTTAAAAAATATTACTATTCCTACTGCAATAAAAAACAATAAATTATATGTTCTTGCCTGGTTTGTATCTAATAAATTAAATAGAAATGCTAATATTATAAATGATGAGCCACCACCTATTCCAATACCAGATAAATATGAAGCTATAGATGCAATTATATATATCATTTTAACCTCCATAGACTATAACTTGTTAACGCAACTAAAAAAATACCAGAAATTAAATTTAAAATATTTCCGTTCATTTTCTTCATAGTCTTATTACCTAAATATCCAAATATTAAAGATATGGCTATCAGTATAATACACTGTAATATATTAATTTTTATTTTTAATAAATAGTAGATAAATGTTGGTATTGATACAAGTGGCATTATACTTAGTGAAAACTCCCTTGAAAATTTAGTATCTTTTTTCAAAATGTATACTAAATAAAAAACTAGTATTTGCCCTGCACCTGTTGAAAATAGTCCATTTAAAGTACCTATTATAATATAAAATATTATGTCCATAAACATATTATTTGCAATTTTTTGCAAAAAAATTATAGAAAAAGTACTATTGTACCTTTTCTATAACATATTCTTTATATTTATTGTATTGTGCTTCTCTACACTCTACTGTAAGTATAGTGCCTTTTTCAACATATTCAGTATCTATTACATTTGTATGCTCATTTAAGTATGATACTATACTTCCTTGTGAAAATGGAATTAGCATTTTACATTTTACATATTTGCTATATAAATTTTTAATTATAAGCTCTATTAGCTCATCCATTCCTCTTTTTTCTTTAATAGATAAATAAATTTCGTTTTCATCTACTAAAGGTAGTTTTTCAAGCATAAGCTCAGATTTATTATATACATAAATTACAGGAATATCTGCTGCTCCTATCTTTTCTAATGTCTCTTTTGTAACTTGCATTTGTGAGTCAAAAGAAGGGTCAGAGTAGTCTATTACTTCTATTAATAAATCTGCATTTTTAATTTCTTCAAGAGTTGACCTAAATGCTTTTATTAAGTCATGTGGTAGTTCACTAATAAATCCTACTGTATCAGATAATAGAAACTTTCTGTTATCATCTAGTTCTATTTTTCTTACAGATGTTTCAAGTGTTGCAAACAACATATCTTCTTCTAATACTCTTTTATCCACATCTTTAACAAATCTATCCACCATGTAGTTCATAAGACTTGATTTTCCAGCATTTGTATACCCTACTAGTGATACAAGTGGTATGTCTGATTCTTCTCTTTTCTTTCTTTGTACTTCTCTATCTTTAGATAATTCTTCTAACTCTTTTCTAAGCTCAGTAAGTTTTTCTTCTATTCGTCTTCTATCTAGTTCTAGCTTTTTCTCACCAGAACCTTTATTGCTAAGTCCTGATGCACCACCTTGTCTTCCAAGTGAAGAATGAAGTCCTACAAGTCTTGGCAGCATATACTGAAGCTTTGCAACTTCAACTTGTAGTTTTGCCTCTTTAGTTCTTGCTCTTTTAGAAAATATTTCTAGAATTAAAGATGTTCTATCTAGTATTGGGCAATCTATTATTTTTTGTAAATTTCTAAGTTGAGTATGAGATAATTCATTATTAAAGATAACAACATCAACACCTAATTCTTTTGCTATAATACCAATCTCCTCTGCTTTACCTTTTCCAAGATAAAGTGGCTTATTTACCTCATATAAATTTTGTATTTGTCTATCTACAACTTCTATATTACAAGCGTTAACTAGATTTTCCAGCTCATCCATCGACTTAGAAAAATCTTCTTTATAATCTATGTTAACACCAACAATTAATGCCTTTTCTTTTTCTTCTGTCATAATATCACCTGGTAAAATTATAACATAGAAAAATAAAAAGTAAAAGTTTATAATAGCTTTTACTTTTTAATATTTGGATATATGATATCTATTTTTTCATTATTTAGTACTTTATTTGGATTTTCTACTAAAATATCACTAATGATTTTTTCATCCTTTATAACTTTCTTTATCTTTTCAATATATTTATTGTAATTCTCATATACAGAAGTACTATGTGAATCACTACCTAATAAATGTACCATATTGTATTTTAGCATTTTTTTAATATTCTTTTTGGCATGTCTTCCATATTTACCACCTATGCTTGCAATATTTGATTGCATTAGAACTCCTGCTTCTATTAATTTTACTATTGTATTTATATCTTCGCTTACAAATTCATATCTTTCAGGATGTGCTAAGATAGGTACATATCCTGCATCTTGCAACCTATTAAATTCATCATATACATTAAGAGGTATTACCTTAGTAAATAGTGGTAACTCTACTAAAATATATTTAGAATTAGCAAGTGTACATATCTTTTTTTCCTGTATTAGCTCTAAAATATTGTTTGTAAAGAAAACTTCATTTCCTGGATAAATTTGTAAGTCTACATTTTCTTCTTTTAGCTTTTCATTTAGTTCATTAATTTTTTGCATATACTCATTATTTTCGGTTTCATTATCATGAATTATATAATGTGATGTTGCAAATATAGCATTATATCCACACTCTTTAGCAAGTCTTCCCATTTCAATAGATATATCAATACTTTTTGAGCCATCATCAACTTTTGGAATAATGTGACAGTGCATATCTATCATATAATTTCCCCTTTCAAAAAAATAAAGTAAATATTTCTACTTACTTTATTTAATTATATCATATAAAATTAATCTACTACATATTTTTGATAAGATTTTGAATATTCTTTTCTTCTTTCAGTTGATACTTGATTTAATATTACACCAGATATCTTACCACCGATTGCTTCAATAGATTTCTTTGTATTTAATAATAGCTCTTTTTTTGTTTTTCTAGAACAAGCTACTAAGAACATGTGGTCTACTTTTTTAGCAAATAATAACGCATCAGCTATTATAGATGCTGGTGGTGTATCAATTATAATTAAATCAAATTCTTTCTTTAATAGGTCTAATAGAAAATCTATATTAGCAGTACCTAATAATTCAGATGGATTAAATGGTACTGGACCAGATGTTAATAAATAAACATTATTTACTTCTGTATCTTGTATTTTTATTGTAAGTTCTTCTACTATTTTAGGAATATCTTCTTCTTTTACTTCTCCCCTTAATTCTTTAAGTAGGTCAGATAATCCTGCTCTGTTAGATTTTCTAAATATTCTGTGTTGTCTACCTTTTCTTAAATCTGCATCAATAATTAATACTTTTTTACCATATTGAGCACAAGAAATAGCTAAATTAGAACAAACCCAGCTTTTTCCTTCTCCAGAATTTGAACTAGTTAAGCAAATTACTTTACTTTCATCATTTTCAAATAAGTAAAAAAGATTAGTTCTAAATAATCTAAAAGATTCTGATATAGGTGAACGTGGAAAATCATTCACAATTATCTCGCTTCTTTCCATTTAAAAATACCTCCTTTATCATCATCTTCAACTTTTGGTATAGCAACTATAACTGGTATATTTAGTAAATTTTCAATATCTTTTTCTTCTTTAACTGTATCATCAAAGTATACAATTAAGAAAATTACACCAGAAGATAAGAATAAACCTATTATACCAAATAATAATATGTTCTTAACAGTTCCTACATTATATGGTGTTTCACTAGGTTCAGCTATATCAATTACAGATAAGTTATCTATTTTAAATACCTCATTTACTTTTTCTCTAAACACTTCTGCTAGTGAGTTAGCTATATCTGCACTTAAATTAGGATCTGGATTAGATACAGTTATTTCAATTAACTCTGTATCATCCTTAGATGTTACTGTTACATTAGATGTAAATTCAGATATAGTAGTATCAAGACCTAATGAATTAATAACTTCTTTTGCAATAGTTTTACTTTTTATTATTTCACTATAAGTTGAAACTAAGTTTGAGTTAAGTGTTATATCACTTTGTGTTATTGCTTGACTATCATTAACAGTATTCTCTTTAGAAATATTGTCTTTTTCATCTGTAGATTTTGACAAAACAAAAGTTGTACTTGATTTATACATTGGAACTACTACAAATTTAGAATATAGTAATCCAGCTAGTGCACATACTACAACTGAAATAACAATATATTTAATTCTTTTTTTTAGAGCATATAATACTTCAATTATATCTAACTCTTCCATTTTTTCCTCCCTTTAAAACACATACTCCAATTATAACATACATTACATAAAATTGCAATATTATTTTAATCTTTTTTTATTCTTTAAACAAATAAGGATGTTTATATAAATAAACACCCTTCTATTATTAATCTTTAATTACTTTTTCAGCAAACTTTTCACCAATTTCTCTAAGTTGCTCTACATCATAATCTGATGGATTTAGCTTTACTTTAACAGGTTCAAATAATACGTTAAACTTAAGCATTTTTAAGCAATTTGCTATATTATCCGTAGCTTCACCACTCCAAGCATAAGAGCCAAATACAAGTGCATAAGCTCCTTTATTTATAATTGGATTTAGAGAAGTCATAACTTCATAAATTTGAGGTAATGCATCTGCTAAAATAGTTGGTGAGCCAAGTAATATTCCATCTGAAGAAGATAATTCTTTTTTAGCTTCTTCTATATCTGCATTTTGCAAATTAAATTCCTTTAACTCTACATCATATTTTTTTATTCCTTCAATTAAAGCTTTAGCCATTTTCTTAGTATAGCCATAAGATGAAACATAGCAAACTGTTATTTTTTTCTTTCTGTTTTCATCTTCCATACACCAGCTCTTATATAAGTCTATATATTTTTGCACATCTTTTCTTATTATCATTCCATGACCTGGACATATATAGTCTATTGGCAATAAGCTTATTTTATTAAGAGCATTTACTAAAAATGGTCTTTTGAATGGTCCAAGTATAACATCAAAATAGAATTTATACTCACCTAATATTTCTTTATTTGTAAGGACATTTTCAGGTTCTTCTAAGTCATTAAATAATTTTTTACTAGCGTAATGTGCTCCAAAAGAGTCACAAGTAAATAGCATTTTATCTTCTTTTAAATATGTGTACATTGAATCAGGCCAATGTAGCATAGGAAATGCAAAAAACTTTAATTCTTTATCTCCTAAATCTATACTATCATTTGCTGTAAGTACATTTGATTTAAAATCAAAATTTATTATATTTCTAACAAAGTCTATTGCCATTTTTGTTCCACATACTTCTATATTAGGATTTATCTTTAATAGCTTTTCTATAGACCCTGCATGGTCTGGTTCACTGTGATTTACAATTAAGTAATCTATATCTTTTATACTTACATACTTTTCTATATTTGCTATATATTCATCTGCAAAATCACTTTTTACAGAATCAATAATAGCATTTGCTTTTTTTCCTTTTACCAAATATGAATTATATGAAGTTCCATGTTCTATGTTCATTATAACGTCAAAAACTTCTAAGTTTTCATCTAGAACTCCTACATAATATACATTATTCTTTATTTCCATTCTAGCATTCCTTTCTATTTTAACTCTATCTCTATTTTTACAGGATGATGGTCACTATATGAAAAGTTATTTTCTATAGTTTCTACACTATTACATTTTACATTAGGACTAATTATATAACCATCAATTATATAAACTTGACTCTTTTCATAACTACCATTATATTCTTCATTTAGTAATCTAGATGTTGGAGTATCTAAATCTACTGCAAATTTCCATCCTTTTGGAAGATAATCTTTATCTATCTGTTTAGGTACATAATGTTCTGTATCTTTAATTGGGAATTTTTCTAAATCTACATCTGGAAATGTTTGATTAAAATCTCCACCTGCTATTACATAATTACCTTTTTCATATTCTTGTTTCATTACTTCTAATAATTTATCTAATTGCTCAGATTTTCCATCTTCTTTTCCATAAGCGTCTAAATGAATATTATATATAACTAATTCTTTTTTACTATCTTTAATTGGTAGTCTTTCCTCTAAGATACAATTCTTATACATAACTGCTCTTTTTGGCCAGCTAAACGCACTTGGTAATGCAATTCTACTTGCAGAGCTTACTTTATATTTATTAAAAGTAGTAATACCACTTTCAACATGACCAACACAATTAAATATAGGGTAAGGTATATAAAGAGATTTAAACATATATGCAAATGCTGTATTTCCTTTAAAATCTTCCTTTAATCCCTCATATTCATTTACTCCATAAGATCTTTGTGCATTTGTATCTACTTCTTGAAATAGAAATACATCTGCTTCTTGATTTTCAATAAAGTTTTCTATTGCAGATAGATTTTTAGTTACATTAGTAGCACTTGATGGTCTAACATTTTTTCCTCCATCCATAAAGAAATCTTGTGTATTATCTAATGACATATACCCCAAATTATATGTTATTATATTTAGCTTTCCTCCAGCTTTAACTGTTTTTTTTGCTTCACCTTCTATTTGAACATTTTCTATATCTTCAGGAAAATACTCAGATAAAACTAATGCTGCAAATCCTATAAAGAATATAGCAAAGATTATTGATATTATTATTACTACTACTTTACACCATGTCTTAGGCATAATATCCTCCTCCATGGTAAATTATATAATATAACATCTCTAAAAACAACATTTTTTTACTAATTTCTTTAAGATTATCTTCCTGTTTTTGGTAGCTCATTTGGTACATCTACATTTTCATTTAATATTTGTATATTTACTGTTTGACTTTCTTCTTTTATTTCCACTTCAATTCTTTTATCTAGAAGTTTATATCCATCATTTGTCTTATATTCTTCTATATAATACTTTCCAAGTGGAAGCTCTTTACTTACTGCACAGCCATGCTTATCTGTTGTAATATTATCTACTATATTCATATTGCTATCATAAATATAAAATGAAACATTACTAAGTGGCATATTTTCTTCAATATCTGTTAAAGGATTATATTCTTTTGTTCTTTTCATTATTTTTATTTTTCCTTTTTTCTTTTCATTATATAACTTAAAATTTGAATTATTTTTTATATCCAATTCATGGATATCATTATCTATTATGTATTTTTCTAGCGTTTTCAATTCTTTGGCATATAACTTAGAGATATTTTCATCATATATTTTTATTTTAATTTCACCATTTTTATCTGTCTTAAATATACCTATCTCATTATTATATTCATCTTTTATACTATACTCTACTCCTTCAAGTGGTTCTTGAGTATCAATATCTCGTTTTTCTATTATTATTTCTCTTTCTGTATTATAATAATCTAACTTTTCTTTAATACTTGTATTAAATGTATCATTTAAAGTAACTGCCATATCTTGAAATCCATCAATACTTGAAACACCAAATAACGTTGCATTTTCTTTAGCTATAATTTCTATATCTAAATCTAGCGAATAATCTTTTTTTACATTACTTACAGGTATTGCAACTGAATATTTATTTTTTTCTTTTATAATTTTTACATTTTTATCTTCTGTTTTTATATTTAGTTCTTTAATATTTGTTAGGTTACTAAACTCTATATCTTTTAAATAATAACCTATATTATCTATTAGTTCATATCTTTGATTACTTATACTTTTTTCTATATCTATATTATATGTATTAACATTTTGTATACCATTATTATATATTCTTACTATAGCATCTACTACACATTGATTGTTCTCTCCATTAGCTGTTATACTATTAATATCTAGTCCTTCTGTATATATCCAAATTGCAAATTGTGATGCAAATACTGCCTGGTCTTTATTTAATCCTAACTCCTCTTTACTTACATAAGGATAACAATTTAGGACAATAGATTTTAAAGTATCATCTTGAATTTGAGTCTTTGCATTTACTATATATCCATTTAAATCTTCTGCACCCTTTCTACCTAAATTTAAGCAATAAGCAGGCATATCTACGCCATTTTTATTATAATAATATTCATAATTTGGTTGCGGATTTAAGTTATAATATACATATATATTTGGATCGTTATACCAATATATATTATAATCTCCATACTCTACATTACTATTTTCAATAGCACATACTGTATTTAAAAGAGGACTTACAAATACAATCATTAGTAGTACATATACTTTTATTCTTCTAATTTTATTTTTATAACTTTCAACATTTCTTTTTTTATTACTTCTTTGAAATAACTCAGCTATTATGCTTTTTATTTTATTCATAAAACTCCCCCTCATATACTGCTTTTATACATAGCCTAAGGTCAGGTGAGTTACTTATGCAAGTTACTAAAGTTATTGTATTTTCATCACTGTTATCTAATAATGAGAAATCATCGTATTGTATTACATACTTTTTTTCTACTTTATATTTTTTTCTTATATTATTATAGCAATAAAAAATTTCATCGCCATTTTCTAATTTATATATATATTCAAAATAATTATTACTATATCCACAATTATGTGCTGCCAAGCAAACATTACCATCGGCAAATGAACTAATTGGGAAATGTCCTATATAGTTTTCTAATATATCACTGGTTATACCATCTTTTATTGGGATTTTATATAGATTAATATTTGGTATAGATAAATACCAATCGTTTTGAATAAAAACCGTATTAAGATATTTTTTTCTGAAATCATTTCTTTCTAGTATTCTTATATTTTTCAAATCATTTTTAATAAAAAGGAGATTAAATAACATAATGAAAAAAATTAGTAATCTAGTAACAAACAAAGGCCTCACCTCCTTTGGCCCCTTAATTATAATACAACTGAAAGTGCTTGTCAAAGAAAAATAGTGCGTTTTTTAGGTAAAAAAAGAAAGAGTTTTGTCAAACTCTTCTAAAAAATTAAAGCAAGTATTATTACTATTATTATTAATACAATAATAACATACAAAACGCTACCTAGAATATCCATTAGCATTAACAATACTCTTGCTAATATATATGCTATTGCACCAGTAATAGCTCCTGAAACTAGAGCACATATTACTTCGAAGAAAGGTAGTCCTCCTGCTATTGCAATTAAAGCATTAATAATAGCAACTATTCCTGCTGTCCATCCTATTCCTATTTCTGTTATAGCTTGTAGTATCACTATTACTATTAGCGCTTCGATAAGCAAACTAAGCATATCGTTCCCTCCTTTAAAATTATTTTTCAAAGTTGTGCATATTTTTTTGATGGATATATTTTAGCACATAATTCTTTATTTTTCAATATGTATTTTTAAAAAAGTTTCCATAATATAAAAAGAGGGGAATAAAATATAAATATTAATAAAAGAAAAAAATAGCAACATTTGATTTTTTAACAAATGTCACTATCTTCATCTTTTGTTTTAACTAATTCTTTAATAACATCATAATATTTTTCATCTTCATCCCAAAAGATATCGTCGCCTACTAGCATATATGCTCTAAGTAAAAACTCTTTTGCTTGCTCAATATCATTTGTTTCTACTAAAGATTGTCCAAGTCTAAAAAGCACATAAGGATTACTTACACCATTAGGGCAATTCTTTGCTTCAAAGAAATAATCTCTAGCCATATCATATTGTTGGTTCTTAAAGTATAAATCACCTATTGATACAAATATCCAAGTAGCTGTTTCATACGATGTCTTAGGTTCAGGTATAATGTCTAATGCCTCTTTATATTTTCTATACGCATCATTAGTATTCCCCTCAACTAAAAAATCGTCTGCAGCTCTACATATTCTTTCAATATCTTCAGTAAAACCTTTTTTTAGTCGCATATATTCCCTCCATATTTTTTAAAAATGAATTCATTTAAAATTATAACAAAAAATAAATTATATGTATACATTTTTTTACAAATTTTTTTAAAAATATTTTTTTGACTTTGCATTTACTATATGCTATAATCTGTATATCAAGGTAGGTAATAAAAATGGATGAAGAATTATTAGAAAAAACTTTAAATATAACTAAAACTAAAAGACTAGCTGTTTGGGTTCATACTAGAAGATATACTTCACCTTCTAGTAGATGTGGATATGCTAGTGTAGTATGCACAGAAGATGGAAAATTAACTAGAATTATCCACTCTTTAAACAATTACACTAACCTTAAAAACTTAGTAAGAATAGAACCTAATTATTTTTATATACAAGCTAGAAAAGACTTTAACCAGTCAATTGTTGAAATATATAAAGTAAAAGAAATTGATAAAGAGAATAAAAAAGTTATCTTAAAAAAAGTTGCAACTTTCAAAGATAACAAATGGGATGATAGCTCTTACGTTAGCACACTAAAAAGAGGTATTCACTCAGCACTTATGAGAGCTAAAAAATATTATAACTTACTAGACATTTAAAAAGAACTGCATTGCAGTTCTTTTTAATTAAATATCATAGTTAAATAACTCTCTACCTTACTTGATGAATCAAAATGTAAATCTATATTATTATACTTTATTTGATTATTTTCTGTATTATTAGTTAAAGTATAATATCTATATCTAAATCCTTCCTCAGAACTATTACTATCATATTTTATTCTAAAAAATATAAAATACTCACTTTCTTCTATTTTATCTAGCTCTATTATACTCTTTTTACTTTCTTCATCAACAGATGAAAATTCAACTTTATCTGGATAGATTAAATAGTTTGCATCAAAAGCATATCTATCTCCTGTTTTATCCATAAATACAATTTGAACTTCTTCAATTCTACTAATTAAATTTTCAGGTAAATCATCTTCTAATGTTCCATCAATAACTAATTTATTATCCTCTAATTCAAACTTATTAACATTACATTTTTTATGCTCTATAGATAATATCATATCATCTATAGAAGAAACTTTTTCGTTTTTATTAGATTTTTTGAAATTACTTGCTATAAATATTCCTGCCATTATTAGTACGAATATAATAAACACTATTAAAAATAAAACTATTCCCCTATTCTCATCATATTTTCCTAAATAATTTTTTGTTCTCACCGCTTATTCCCCCAAAAAGCTTATACTAAATTAATTTTTTTAACAATTCTTCTTTTTCTTTATCTGTTAGAAAAGCTGCTTCAATAGCTTTCCTATTCATATTACAAATATCGTTATATGTTATATTTGTATTTTCTATTATATTTATATATTCCTTCTCTAAAGTTGTATTAGAAACTGTCATATTATCTGTATTTATTGTTATATTTACACCTTTTTCAAATAGCTTTACAATAGGATGTGTACTATAATCTTTACAAACACAAGTCTGTATATTACTAGTTGGACATACCTCAAGTGTAATATTTTTTTCTTTTATTTTATCTATAAGTTTATCATCTTCTATAGCTCTTACACCATGACCTATTCTTTTTGCTCCACACAAAATAGCTGCTTCTATGCTACTTACCCCATCTGCCTCACCTGCATGAATAGTAAATGGAATACCTAGTTCTTTTGCATATTTAAATATATCTACATATCTAC
The DNA here is from genome assembly GCA_947628575.1 of uncultured Clostridia bacterium. GTDB lineage: Bacteria > Bacillota > Clostridia > TANB77 > CAG-465 > CAG-465. The sequence goes on from CANRAK010000006.1 coordinate 22,236, forward strand.
TTGTCTTATATATAGCTTCTGCACCTGCTAAGTCAATTGCACATACACCTTTATTTAAATATTTTTTTGCAATTTGTATTGTTTCAAGATTTTCCTTTTCATTATTTTTTCCACGCATTACACATAAAATTAAATTAGATTTTATATCTACACTTTTCATAGCGTTTATAACTATACTTACAACTTCATCTTGACTAAGACCTTTTTTTGTATGAAACTGTGGTGCAAATCTTAGCTCAGCATATACTACATTTTGAGTCTTTAATGTATTTAATAAGTCTATAGTTGCATTTTCTAATTCTTCTTTAGTTTGCATTATAGAAATTGGAAAATCAAACTTAATCAAATAGTCATTTAAATTAGAGCATTTATCTTGTGCTACCATTTTATTATCTATTTCTTCATCTGTCATATTATACTTTTCTTTAATGCGATTAACGTTTAAAGAACCATCTATATGAAGATGAAGTTCAACTTTAGGCATATTATGTATTTTTTCTATTAACTTATTATCCATTATATTACCTCTTTACGCTTTATATTTTAGCATACATTTGTTCATTTTACAATTATTTTTTATCATTTTCTTACCTTTACTTACATATTTTTCATATATTAATATATTGCTTTTTTTAGCATAGAATATTATAAAGGAGGACGATATATGAATAAAGTATTTACTTTTATAAAATCTATTTTTATACCATTAGCTGTTGGCGGTATTGTTGGATTTTTAATTTCTAGTCATATTGACTATAATTCTTTAAATCAACCACCACTTTCCCCACCTAGTATAGTTTTTCCAATTGTATGGACGATATTATACACATTAATGGGAATATCTTATGCACTATTAAAAATTAATTCAAAAATAACTACTAGTATAAATATAGTATATTATTTCCAACTATTTTTAAACGCATTATGGTCTGTTTTCTTCTTCATATTTAAATGGAGACTATTCTCTTTTATATGGATAATAGCACTAATATTTGCCATTATTTCAATGATTACTCTATTTTATAAAGAAAATAAAGTTGCTGGTATTTTGCAAATTCCATATCTTATATGGACTATATTTGCAGCGTACTTAAATTTTGGTGTATATATACTAAATTAATAGATACCTAGGTATCTATTTTTAATGTCATTTTTTATTTTTCTTTTATTTACTTTTTTATATTTTTTCTTAGCATTCTTTGTATTTTTGTTTCTATTCTTGATACGTATGAACGTGATATTCCTAGTTCATCTGCAAGCTCTTGTTGAGTTTTAGGTTTACTACCATCAATTCCATATCTTTTATTCATTATATATTTTTCTCTACTATCTAATTTTCCATCTATAAACTCTAATACTTGTTTAAGTACAGCCTTATCATAAATTTCATCAACAGTATCTCTTTCTTTAAGAACTAATGTATCTATAAGTTCCATATCATTTCCATCTTTATCTGTACCTATAACTTGGTTCATTGATACTTCAGCTTTTTGCTTTTTTGATGTTCTAATATACATTAAAATTTCATTTTCTATACACCTTGATGCATACGTACTAATTTTATATCCTTTACTATCTTTAAAACTATCAATTGCTTTAATTAATCCAATTGTACCAATAGATGTAAAATCTTCTAATTCCTGTTCATTATTTGTATATTTTTTAGCTATATGCACTACAAGCCTTAAATTATGTTCTATTAATATATCTCTTGCTTTTTTATCTCCATTAAAATATTTTCTTAAGTAATATTCTTCTTCTGTTTTACTTAACGGTTCAGGATATAACTTATCATTTGAAATATAGCCAAACAGTCCAAAAAACTTAGAAATTATATCCAATATAAAAGAAAAAAACATAAATATACCTCCTATTGTATATCTATGTTTTTTATTTATTAAATATTATTGCCACATATCTTTAGTTAAGTCTTCAATATACTTTTTTCTATCCTCTGTAGCATTACTATCTTTTTTTATATTAACTATCTTTTCATCTTGCATAGTTACTTCGAGTATATCGCCCTCGAGTACTTTTTCTTCAATATTGCTTAAATCTACATTATACATTTTTCCTTCTATCTCAACTACAGCAATATTTCCTTCTATTCTATCTACTATACCTTTCATTTTTTATCACCTACTGTCCTGCATAATTATAACTTCCAGGTTCAACATTAAATGTTATATCTGTTCCATTACTTACACATTCAATTGTACCTTGTTCATCTGTTCTATATACAGGTATATTTAAATTACTTAGCTTGTCCATGGTTGTCTTTGTAGGATGATTGTATGAATTATCTTTTCCTACTGAAATAACTGCATATTTTGGCATAACAGCATTTAAGAAATCTTTAGATGTTGAAGTTGTAGAACCATGATGTCCTACTTTTATAACATCTGCACTAAGATTAAAATTGTTATTTAATATTTCTGCTTCTGAAACTGTTTCTGCATCTCCTGTAAACATGAAAGAATTATTTCCGTAAGTTAATCTTATTACTATAGAGTAATCGTTTAATGATGAATACTTATCACTATTTGGTGCTAAAATTTGGAATTTAGCATCGCCTAGTTCATATTCTTTTCCTACTTCTGGAGTTGTGAAAGTTTTTTCTTTATTTTTTACTGCTAATACTAAATTTTCAAATGTTTTTGTAGTTGTTGTTACTTTAGGAAACAATATACTATCAAAATCATAAGACGCAACAACATCATCTAAACTACCTATATGGTCTTCATGAGGATGTGTTCCTACAATATATTCAAATTTATCTATTTCTTGACTTCCTAGATAATTTAACAAATCGTCTTTACACTCACTAGTACCACCATCAATAAGCATAGTTGCATCACCTTGTCTTATTAATATGCTGTCACCTTGTCCTACATCTATAAAATCTATAACTAAGTTACCATTCACAGTACTAGCAGTTTGTGTTATATCGCTATCTACATCTTGTAATGGATTTTCTTCTGTACTATTTGTAAATTTTTCAATAATACTATTATCTAAATCACTACCAACCAATACAATTATAAGTACTAATATTGCACCTAAAACTACTGATATGGTAGCATTATCCTTTTTTCTTTTTCTTGCCATATACCACCTCAACTAGATTATATCACAAAGTAAAAATAAATTAGATAATTTTACTTAAAATGTAATAATAATTTTGTTATTTATTACATTTAATATACAATATTAAATTTGATTTTTTCCCAATATTATGTTATAATATTAATTGATGGTGCATTATTCTAGTTGCACTAACTTTTATGAGGGTGGGGCTAAAAATCCACTAAAAGGCATACCGATGAAGTTTCTTGTTTGTGCGCGGGACGCCCAGTCCTGTGTGTGTTCAGGGAGTAAAGAATCTAGGAATGATTATAACGGCATATAATACTTATCCTATTTTCGTGGAGGCTAAATAGATTCTAAGTATAATGATAGTTTCTTTTAGTATAACCTACATAAAGTGCCAAGACACAATATGTAGCGTAGCCTGTCTTGAGTGGTAACACTGGGATTTACCCGCTAAAAGATAAAAAATGTGTAGGGCCATATATATTTTTTATCTGGTAATGAAACTGTTACTGCAAAAGAGACTAATAATTGTATAAGTGCACACCAAAGGAAAACTTCTAGAATGTTTATTCTAAATGAAGAATAAGATTTTTTAAGGATTAAAGTATGGATTTAAGTGGCGATCTAGTTCTCTTATAGGTGACTAAAGAGTATTTCTTTTAAACGGAAACGGCTAAACAGTAATGTTTAGTAAGAAATAGAGAAATTCTACTAGACCTAAACCATAGTATTTACTTAAAAAATCACCATCTAAAATTATTATAAATAAGAAGTGAGGTTATAAATAAAATGAAATCGAAAGATTCCAAAAACAAAGATAAAGATGCGTCGAATAAATGGGTGATAACAGTTTCTCTGTTATCTTTTTCACTATCAATCATCTTTTCTTTCATTACAACTTTAACAGTAAATAACTTACCTATTCCTATAGCAATTCTTATATTGCTACTAGTTATAGCTTTAGGTATTTTATTTGACATGATTGCTATGGCAGTTACTGTAGCAGAAGAAAAAAGCTTCCATGCAAAAGCTAGTAAAAAGCTACATGGAGCTAAAACATCAATAAAACTTATACGTAACTCATCTAAAGTATCAAGTGTATGTGCCGACGTAATTGGTGACGTATGTGGTATTTTAAGTGGTGGTATAGCAACTATAGTATCTATGAAAATTACAACTTACTATAACTTAAAATTTGATATACAAGTTATAATAAGTGCAATAGTTGCAGCACTTACAATAGGTGGAAAAGCAAAATTTAAATTAACTGCTCAAGTATATAGTACACAAATTGTAGATAAGTTTACTAAGATTTTACATTTATTTAAAAAAGAGAATAAAACAATTGAAGAAGAAAAATAAGTGGACTAAATTAAAATAGTCCACTTTATTTTTGCTCACTTTCAGCAATATTTACAAAATATCTAACAAAATAATTTAATAATTCTAATGCGTTTAAATTTTCCTCTGCTTCTTCTTCTATAACATATTCTTTTTTATGTGATTTAAAATCCATAAACTTTTCATATCTTATTGCTATATATAGCTTAGAATCATACACAGAAAAATTTATAGTTGCATTTATATTTTTATCTATATCTAGTATTCTTTCCATTGCACCAGGTGTTAATATTTTCTTTATAGATACTTGATTCATAGAATATACATCATACTTTGAGTCAAAGCCTATGTTATTCATTTTTATTAATTCTGTATTTGTTGTATCTACTGTATTAACATCTAAGATGTTTTTTTCATTTTCTATTACTTTAAATTC
>CANRAK010000007.1 GCA_947628575.1 uncultured Clostridia bacterium
TTTATCGCACCTTTACACATTGAACATGGCTCAAGTGTTACATACATCTCACAGTCATCTAAGCGCCAATTTTTAAGCTTTTTACATGCTTTATTTATACATATTATTTCAGCATGGGCTAATACATTTTGCTTTGTTTCTTTAATATTATGTGCTCTTGCTATTATCTTATCTTCTTTTACTATTATAGCTCCTACAGGCACTTCATTTTTATCTAAAGCTTTTTGTGCTTCTTTATATGCTTCTTTTAAATACTTATTCACATTATTCACCTTTCTCATTATATAACACTTTTTTAATAAAATAAATAGTAGCAGTATTGAATTTATATTTAAAAATGATATAATAAGTGTATGCTTTAGTAGCTCAGTGGATAGAGCAGCGACCTCCTAAGTCGTTGGTCGCAGGTTCGATTCCTGCCTAGAGCACCAAAATATACTCAAACTTTTCATTTATTGGATAGTTTGAGTTTTTATTTTTTTTGTATTTATGATATAAACTATATAAGGTGATTAATAATGTTAGGAAATTGTTTATTAGGAATTGTTTCAATTTGTACATTTACTTCATATTCTCCACAAATAATTAAATTAATAAAAAGAAAAACATCTAATGATTTAAGTATTCAATCATGGCTTTTATGGGTAGTAAGTAGCTTATCTTATGCTCTATATGCAATTCTAGTTAGCAAAGATAAAATGCTAATATTTGAAACTTCTTTAGAACTTTTCTTTTGCTTATTAATATTAATACTTGCAATAAAATATAGAAAAAACAACTAATATTTTAAGGAAATGATATAATGCAAAGAACTAAAGATAAACGGTATATATAAGCATTTTAAAGGAGACTACTATTTAGTAGTAGATGTTGCTAACCATTCAGAAACAAAAGAGAAATATGTAGTATATAGAATGGTAGCCTTTGGATTAGACCTATGGTATGTTCCTAAGTGAAGTAGACCATAAAAAATATCCCAATGTAACTCAAAAATATAGATTTGAATTACAAGAGATAGATAGTGTTGCAAATCAAACGTAAAATATAGTTATATTGATTTTACCAAGTTGCTATGGTATAATCGTGGCATACATAAAAGTTTTAGCTTGAGACTAATTAGGAGATGGTTAAATGAAAAAGAATGAAAACATTTTGCATTTTTATTTGTTAGCTACTACTTTAAAGAATAAGATAAGACAAGGTTCTATTTATTGGAATGTAGAAGGGCCGAGAAGAGAAAGTGTTGCTGAACATGTATATGATGTTTGTATGCTTGCTATTGCTATATATTCTGAGTATAATTTAGACTTAGATATATATAAAGCACTAGTTATGCTACTTATTCATGAACTAGAAGAAATAATAATTGGCGATATTACTCCTTTTGATTCTGTTAGCGAACAAGAAAAAATAGAACTCGGTAAAAAAGCTGTTCAAAATATTTTATCTAGTCTTACACAAAAAGAAGAGTATATTTCTCTTACTAATGAATTTAATAATAGGGAAACTAAAGAAGCTAAATTTGCATATCTATGTGATAAGTTAGATTTTGATATTCAAATGAAATTATACATAGATAAAGGCTTAATTAAACTAGATAAAAGTTTAGACAGTCCTGTTTTTAAAAATCCATGGATTAAGCAATTGATAGAAAATGGCTGTACTAATCCTGCAGATATTTTTTATAAATATGATTACTCGAAATTTAAAGATAATCCTGAATTTTTAAGTTTACTAAATTTTTCATATAATACTGATTTATCTAAATTATTAGATAGCTATTTGAAATAATTGTAATTTTTACAATTATTTTTCTTGTAAATTATATTAAGTAATGGTATAATTACTCTCCTATATGAATTTTACTTCTAGATTAATATTATGGAGGTGCCTATGATAAAAATTAAAATTTGGGGAATTATCAATTCCTTTACGTCTAATTCTGTTGAAGATGCAATATCTTCTTTAAAAGATGACAAAGAGCCTATTCTTATATTAATTAACTCAATTGGCGGAACGTTAAATGATGCAATTATTATATACAATTTGTTAAAATCTGTTCCTAATCCAATAACTACTTTAACTATCGGAAATTGTCAAAGTGCAGCTGCTATAGTATACTCAGTTGGAAAAAATAGATATATTGCAGAGGATACAACTTTTATGGTTCATCAACCATATAATACATTTCAAGAAATCGAATTGTGCGAACAAAAAGCTAAAGAATTTCAAAAAGAGTTTAGGAAAATTACCAATAAATACTTAAAGTATTTAATAGAAAATTATAATTTGCCACAATCTAAAATAGATATTGTACAGAAAAACGGTAAAGAATTGTATTTAACATATAAGCAATGTATAAAATATAAAGTTGCTACAAATCTCTTTACAACTTGGAATGACTTATATAGTAGAGAAAATATAGATATAGACAGTGAGGAAGTTATTACTTTTTCATCACTTGAAAATAGCCTAGAATAAAAGGTACTTAGTTGTTGTGCTAAGTACCTTCTTTTTTATCAAAATATTCTTGTAACCCTATATATATTCCCCAAGCTAATTTATCTTGATAGTTATCTTCTTCTAATAATTTAGCTTCATCACTATTAGAAAGAAAACCACATTCTACTGTAACAGTAGGCTTTTTTACATGATCCATTATATAAATATTAGATAATGGTAATATTGTTCTTTTATTTTCTTTTGAAACAGAATTATTAAGATTTTTTTGTATACAATCAGCTAAAGCTTTACTATCTTCATTTTCTTTTTGATAGAAAGTTTGCCATCCATTATATTGCTCTGATGGATATTTATTCAAATGTATAGAAACAAAAACATCAATATCTTCTTGATTACCTATTGCAACTCTATTTTTTATATCACTAGCTTTCTTTTCCTTAATAGTATTACTATTAGAAGAATAAATACCATTTTCATCACTTCTAGTTAAGTACACTACTCCGCCACTTTGCTCAATTAAAGCTTGTAATTTAAGTGCAATTTTTAAATTAATTGCTTCTTCACTTGAACCATAAATACCTATTGCTCCTTCATCTGGCTTACCATGACCAGCGTCAACAACAATTACATGAGATGTCACAGCTGTAGCATTTACTGTACACGTATTATCTTTTTTTAATACATTACTACTCATATATATTACTGTTACAATTACAATAGCTAATACTATGGAATATATATACATATTTTTCATCTAATCACCTATTACATACTATGTAATACATGCTTTTTAATGATTATATGGATAGAATTTTACTTTATACTTGTATTAATATTATTATATATATTATAGTTTTTTTCTAATTTCTTATCTATATTAAAAGACCATATGCTAAGAAATATAGCTATTAAGATTAAAACAGCTGTAATATTCATAAAAATTTTTTCGTTTTTAGATATAATTTTTTCTATAAAATTAAAATCTAATAGATTTTCAGGGACATTTACAGAATCATATTTTTCTCTAATTATATCTTCTATCTTTCCTATCATCTGACATTTCCTTTCTGTACTTTTCTTCTAATTTTAGTTTTATTCTTCTTATCTTAGTTCTTATAGTACTATCATTTATATTTAATATTTGACTAATTTCATTACTTGTATATCCCTTAGAAAAATATAATATTACTATTGTTTTCTCTTCATTACTAAGAAAGTCAATCATTGAGAATAAATCGACATTGCTATCTATTTCTATATACTCATCATCATACATAGCGGTATATTTTTCACGTTCAAATTTATCATAAGAATAAGTATCTTTAACTCTTATTCTTAATATATCATTACACTTGTTTACTAATACCTTTGTTATCCAGCCATTAAATTTTTCTATTTCTTTTATTTTTTTAATATTTTTATATGTTTCCAACAAAGTTTCCTGAATTGCATCTCTAACATCTTCTTCTAATGTTAGTTTTGCTTTAGCAACCACATATAATTTTTTCTGATACAATTTAACTAATTTGATAAACGCATCATTATCTCCGTCTCTAGCCATTTTAATCAAGATTTCTTCCATGGTTCTCCTCTTCCTTTTTCTATAAAATTATATCACAAAAATTGGACTTAGGTATTCCTAAATCCAAACACAACTTTATTTTTTTTCGTCTATATTAATATATGTGTTGATGTATGTCTGTAAGGATTCGTATTCACCTGTCTCATTATTTTTTATTTTCAAATCAGATGTATTATTAAGTTGATTTGCTGTTACTGTACTTACTTGGTTAACATTCAATTCTCTTAACCCATTTCCAAGACCAATTATCTCGTACTGTGAGTTTTGATTTTTCTTTAAGTAAGCTAAGTAACTTTTTCCTGCCTCAATTTCAATATCGCCTGATATAAGTAAATTAATATACATGTTTTCTGTATCATTATCTAATCCACTTTTCTCACGCAAATATTTTCTTTTCATATTAGCAGCTTCAGGTTGTGTCTCCTCCCAATCGGACATCTTCATTATGCCGCCAGGTTTAGTATAATTAATAACTTGTCCATTTTCTAGTTCACCTTTTAAAACATTGTTTATCATTAATCTACCCTCAGTAGCTCCAACTAAACTACCGTTTGGGTTAGAATTATCTAATGATATAACTGTTACTAACGCAATGCTATCAGCATCTTGTCCTATTTTTTCTGGTGAAAACTCTTCTACTAAGCATAGATCTGCTTTACAGTCTTGAGAGTTTTTCTTTATGTCAGAAGTAACATATGATTTTACTTCGTAGTTTTGTGCATTATCTTGAACAACAGATTTTACATTAACAACTTTTTGGTTATTGTTTTCAGTTGTACAAGCTACTACTGCTACACAAGAAACTACAGCGACTAAAGCTAAAATTATCCATAATCTTTTTTTCATAATCCTTCCCTCCTATAAAAATTTCATAATTGTGTGGTGCCAATTACTAAGAAGCAAAAACTTTCCCTTTATTTTCACTTCCTATTATTTAAGACGTGAGATTTTATACTTTTGTTGCAAAAAATGAAAAAAAACTTAAAATTTTTAAAAATTTTAAGTTTTTTAGTTCAAAATTTATATATTATATAACTTGTGTGTTTATATATCTATTAGGTTTAACATCAAAATTAACAGGCTGCTTTAAAGAAGTTAATATATTCTCTCTTATATTTCCTTCTCTGTAATCTATATCATTTTCATCTGATTGTATACATTGTTTTAGTTTACCACAACTTGTAACTCTTAAATGCATTTTTTTACAAACATCACATTCTCTAATTCTACAATGTGAATGGAAAAATGTAACCGCTGTAAAGTCATTTTTCATTCCATGATACTCTTTAAATTTTTCATCATATCTTGATACTAAATTAAAGTCTTTTAAAACTTTATCTCTCATTTGTAAATATTCGCTATCAGTTGTTTCAGCAATTTCATTTTTTACTTCTTCTAAAACTTTTATTCTTATCTCATTATCGTTAGCCCATTTTATTAAACTATATAAATTATCATAATCTCCATTAAATACTGTTGAAATAGTTATATTAACTCCTGTATTTTTAACTCTTAGTATATTCTCTAATATTTGTTTAGAGCTTACTCCTACAGGTGATTGTTTAGAAATAGGTGCATCATAATAATCTAGTCCAACGACAACTCTATATATCCATCCTTTTTCTATCATATACATTAATTTATCTATTTCAATAAGATTTGTATTTATTCCTACCTTTAAATTATATTTTTCAGATAGCATTTGACAAATTTCAAATATTTGTTTATGGATTAATGGTTCACCACCTGTAAGTCTAACTTGTTCTAATCCTAAATCATAAGAATTTTTTATTAAATCCTCAATATCATCTTTTGTCAATTCATTTATAACTTTATTTCCTTCATTATGACAATAAACACATTTCATATTACAACCTGAAGTTATAGATATTCTATATTCATTCTTGGGTAACTCTAACATTTTCTACTTCCTTTCTTATATTAATTACTACATTTAGTATCTATTTTTACCTAAATCTATTCTTACATCATCAAAGTCTATATTATACTTCCTTGTTGCGTATTTATATAGCTCTGTTAATCTTTTAACTTTTTCCTCTTTAGAAATTCCTTCTTCAAGAGATTTAAAGTACAATTCTAAAAATTCTTTTTCTGGTACTTTTTTATGCTGTACTTCTTGAAGCTTAATATTTTTATATAATTTACACACTTTTGTTTGTGGTAAATTTGAAAATCCATTTAATTTATGATAAAAATCTCTTATTTTTTCTACAGTTAAAAAATAGAAATTTTCAAAATATATATCATTTTGTACTCGCAGTTCTTCAACTGCCTCAACTGCTTTATTTAATGCTAGTATTTCATATATTGCCTCATGTTTAGTATAACATGGTAATGGCCTAGCATATTTTTCTTTAACATAATTAACTAATTCATTTACTTGTCCAGACCTATCAAATATTATTTCACCATACCCTATAATTGATAAAAGAGAATCTTCACATTTCATATAATCTGAATTAGCCCTTTCATAAATTTTAGATATTGTTCTTTCAAAATATTCAACCTGTATTCCGTTAATTGTCTTATATCCTTTTATTTGATTAGCGTCTGAATCATCATTATATAGTATCATTAAGTCAATATCTGAAAATTCATTATATGTATTTGTATGATAACTTCCATAAAATACAATTCCTTCTACTTCATCATTTTTTAAATAGTTCATTTCATCTATAAACTTATTTAATGCATCTCTATAATTCATTTTCCTCTCCATGTAACAAAAAAACCAATAGAGAAAACTCTATTGGTCAAAATTATATCACACTTTTTCTATTTTTTCAATATAAATTATAAAATATTTTACATAAATTATTTCCATAACTATGAAATCTTTATAATTATTTTTTTATGCCCCATTTTTGCTTCCTGTGACTCAGCGTTTTTTATATCTTCTGGTGCATCATTAGCATTTCCACTATATATAAGTTCTTCGTTTCTATATACATCAATTTCATAATTTCTAATATCTTTTATCCACATACTATGCTCCTAAAATTTAACTAGTTCTTCTACTGCTTCTCCTATTGCTTTTTGTAAATCTGCAAGTATTATATTTATTTTCATTTCACATTCTAATACTTTTCTACAAGAATCATTTTGTGCAACAATAGAGTATAAGTTTTGCATTTCTTCTTGTTTTTCTTTAGAAACTTCTTCACCATTTAAATAACTAATTTGAACTTCATTTTGTTTATCTTTAAAGTCCTTTAGCATATTATATGTTTTTTCATCAGCTTTCATCTCATTCTTTAATCTCATATATTCTTTATATTCATCTGTATTTTTAAAAGCTGCAACTAAGTTATTAATGTTATCATAAAAATTCATTTTCCTCATCCTTTCCCTAGGCAAATTATATAACAAATTTATATAATTTTAAATAGTTTACAACAAATTCCTACAAATATCATATTGAAACTTTGTTAACTTACCTTTTCTCCTATCAGCAAACTGAGTCATATTCTGTATAACATTATTCTCATTTACACACTCACTATTAAAGTCCACTTGTGGCTTTAGCTTGTTTAACTTATTTGCTATATCTTTTAAGTTATCCAAGTTAAAATTATCATATGCAATATACCAATCTGTGCATAAATCTTTAAACTGGTCAACTTTATCTAAACATTTATTTACATTACCATATACTTTCTTTTTAAACTCATCACTGCAAATAAAGTTTTTTAATGTTGTGAAAAAATCTTCTATATAGTTATAGAAAATATTGCCATATTTTTTACTTGCTCCAACTATCTCTAAACCTAGGTTTATTGCATTTGGTAGTCCGCCTTTAAAAGCTGTATCTATAAAATTGTCTATTTCAGTTATATTTTCTTCTGGTATATTTAAAATTTCGATACCTTCTTTTATACTACTTTTTATAGCTACCTTTAATATGTTATTAAAGCTATCTTCTTTTATAACCTTTTTCACATCTTTTAATATGTTCTTTATATGCTCATTTACTGGCATTGATTTTATAACATAATTTGCTCCTTTATCTACAATATTTTTTATTATACTTCTTACTTCTTTGCTATTTCTTTCTATTTCTACATCTTTGTTATTCATTTTACTCCTCCTCCATATTAAATAGTTTTTCCATTATTTTAAGTTTAATTTTTTGAAATCTTGTTATTCCTACTACTCTTAGTAGTTTACTAATATTTAATTTTAAAAATATTTTTATATCCTTATTGATATATAGTTCTGAAAAATACGAATATCCTATTCTACCGTATATATTCACATACTTTTTTATTTGCTTTACTATATCTAAATTTCTTTTATATTTATTAATTATAAAAAGCGTTTTTTCTATACTTTCTTTAGGCACATAAAGTGTATCTATTTTATATTCTCTAATAGCTTTTATATTAGGCTCAATAATATATATAACATTTGCATTTATTTTTGTAGCAATGCTATACATTTGATTTACTATTGTGCTAGATGTATCTATAATGATAAAATCATATAGACTTTTTAAATATTCAACTATACCAACAATTGTATCTATATCTGGAAATGGTATAGCTGTCGAATTTATTATATATTTTAAATTGTTATACTTTAAATTTTCACTTTCATAACATGATATTTCTTTTAAAGTATTATTTTGAAAATCTTTTATTAAATCTTTTAATGAGTAATTTTTCTTACATTTTACATATAAATCTATTGTTGGATGTATAACATTTAAATCTAACACTAACACCTTCTTTTTCTTATCCTTAGAAATTAGTTCAGATAAAATCCTACAAAAGAATGTTTTTCCAGATGCTTTTACACCTGATACTATTAAAACATTACTTTTCTTTTTTTCTTTAGCTTTATATATAACCATCTTAGGGTTTTCTATACTTTCTTCCAGTTCACTAAATAAAAACTTATCTCCTTCTATAATATTAAATATTTCTTTAGAAAAAAGTTTTTCCTTTTTTTCTTCTGTTAATTTTTTAGTAATAACAATTATCCTAACTTTGGAATTTATCTTTTTTACTATATCTATAAAGTCTATAAAATCTATATTTCCTTTTATATCTTCACGTATAATTATTAAAAAATCACTTTCTTTATCTATCTTATTTATAACTTCTTCTATTCTTGTTAATATATAAATATCGTAAGATACACTATACTTTTCTATAATCCTTTTTTCAATATTGTTATTATTAAGTGCTACTAGTAACTTCATCTAACAACTCTCTTTCATAATCATTAGCTATTATATTAAGACATACACTATTGTTATTTACCATTAAATATGCTTCACCTTTTTTAAGATAAGATATCTTATCTTCTGGAATATTAGATATACTACTAAATATATCTATATCTTTAAATTCAGTTTTAAAAATTATCTTAAAGCACGAATTATTTAGAATACTATTAGCATAATACCCATTTTTATATCTAAAAAAATCTGTTATATCTTGTGTAATAGAAACAATTGAAGCCTTTCTTTTCCTTATTGTCTTATACATATTAAAAATACTATCTAATACAACATCTGACATAATGTATTTCCATATTTCATCTATATATATAATTGTTTCTTTTTCACCTAAGTAGCAATTTAAAATTCCTTGTATAATCCAGCTTACTACTTTTTCGTATTTTATTATTTGGCTAGTATTAACAACAAATAGCCTATTATTTTCATCTATATTTGTTTTTCCAGAAAAAAATTTCAGCTCGTTATTAATGATAATGTATATCTTTTCTTTAATCTCTACATCATCTATTTTTTCATACAAATCTTGTAATGTAGGGAACTTTTCATTGTCTATTATTTCATAGTCTAATGACATTTCATCCTCATAGTTTTTCTTAATTATTGTATTAATATCATTGGTTATATTAAAGTTTTCATATAGCTTTATTAACGTAGATTTTAATATTCCTTCTTGCTCCACATTAAAGTTACCTATACACATTAAAAGCTTTAATACCTTATTTATTTTTTTATTTAGAAAATCATTTTGTATCTCATTTTTTCTAATTTGTAAAATGTTATAATAATTATCCCTAAAAACTATCTGTCCTCCTAAACTTTTACATAGCTTTTCATATTCATTTTCAACATCAAAAACAATTTGGATTTTACTTGTAAAAAAATTTCTTAGAATAAATAATTTAGTAAAAAAAGACTTGCCACTACCACTGCTACCAAATATGCAAATATTAGAATTTTCATATTTGTTTGAAAATATATCTATCGCACACATTCTATTCCCATTTTTAGTATAGCCTATACATATGCCGTTTTTATCTACAAAAGTTTCATTAAAAAAGGGAAAAATATTTGATATTGCATTAGTTGTTAAATATAATTTATTGATAAAAAAATCATTTCTTATACATAATGGTAAATTTGAGAGATAAAATTCTAAATGCCTAAAGTTAGTTATATCTGCACTTATTTCTCTTGAATAAAGTTTTGCTCTAAAATATGATACACTTTTTAATAGCATATCCAACTGATATGAATAAAAGGAAAATATTATAGTTATATTATATATTTCTTGATTTTCAATTTGTATTTTTCTTCTAAGGCTTTTTGCTTCTTCATTAGATTTATTTATAATATCTATATTTCTTTGATTTTTATTTATTGTTCTAAGTTCACTTTGATTTGAAGAAATATTATATGTAATCTGATTTAATGTTTTAATTGGATCTAATTTATTTAAGTATATAGACATATCGTACTGGATGTTTTTATCTATATCTTTAATTACATCTAGAAAAAATATATATTCAGGTAATGATTTAATAATTATAGAGACAATATATTTCTCATCTACCTTTATATATTTATATTTAGTATTATCTATACTACTTGGAAGCATATCTACATTATCTATACTACCACATCCTTATTTATACACTCATAAAGAAGTGATTTTAACTCCACTTTTGAGACAATACGTTTAGTTTTACACCCAATAGAGTCTAACTTCTTTACTATTGTATCTAATGAAGCAATATCCATATCTTTATCTCTTGGAAATGATATTACAATATAAAACTTAGTAGTATATATATCTTGGTTTTCCAGCTCTCTAGCGATACTTGCTAAGTATTCATCTTTAAGCTTTATATAATGCTTGCTTCCACTTTTATTAATACTATTTTTTAAATTATTTATATACTTATCTACATTTATTCTTTTATTTGAAATAAATATCTGAAAATCAAAATTAAGTTCTCTTAAAAATTCACTATAAAGATTTAAAATATTAGATTGAATGTCTAAAGAAAAATTTAAAAAAGTTACAGGTTCCACTTCATAAATATACACTTTTTTCGTCTTCTCTCTATCCTTTAGCAATATATACTTATCTGTTATATCAATGAAGTTAAAAATTTTTGTTATATTATCATATTTAATTTTGCATCCCTCCATTCATTGCTATATCTTATACCACTTTTATTTTTACCAGTCAATATATTTCTACCCTTTTTTCATCGCAAGTTTCGACATATTGAATTAAACTACAACATTATATATCACAAAGTAATTATAAGTGCATATAATTTAAGTATATAGGAGATGATAATATGAATGATAATAGCGAATTAAATCAAAAACTAATGAATGTGTTAGGTTCTTTAGATAAAGAAAAAATTGAACAAGTAACAAGAATGGTTCAAAATATGTCTAGTGAAGATTTAAATAACATAGTCAAAATGTTAGGTATAAATAATAAGAATAAATAGTATGAACGAAGATAATAAAGATGCTTTAAATAATTTAATAAATAGTATACAAGAAAAGATGAACAATACTGAAAAGAACGAATCTTCACAAAATTCTTCTAATGACATATTTTCTTTACTAAACTCTTTAAATTCAAATTCCAATACTAGTAGCAATAATAGTAACCCAAACAAAGAAAATGCAGAATTTGACCCAAATATACTATTTAAAATACAAAAAATTATGAGTTCTATGAATTCAAATAATCCAAAGAAAAATCTTCTTCTTTCATTAAAACCTTTTTTAAGAAAGTCTAGACAAGATAAAATGAGTGAGTATATAACAATTTTAAATGTTATATCAATTTTAGAATCTTTAAAGAATAAGGATAGTGATTAATTATGTTTTATCCAAATTTTAATCCATTTTTTATGCAAAATAGAAATTATAGTATGTATAATAATAGTAATGTGTATGCTACAAATTTAGACGAAAAAAAAGATACTGTATCTACAAATAATGATACAATATCTTTTCAAGATTTTTATGATACATCAAAAACAGAAAGTAACCATTCAAAAGAAACTAAGTCTAAAAGTAGACTATTCTCTTTTGATAAAAAACAAATAAATTTGTTAGGGTTTACTTTTGAAATTGATGACTTGATTATAATAGGTTTAATAATACTATTATTACTAGAGTCTGACGAAAATTATGCTATAATTATAATTCTCGGACTAATACTATTAAATATAAACTTAGATGATATCTTTAATTTCTTCTAAATAATATTTTGCTAATAATTCGTCTATTTCAACACTAGTTTTTAGTATTTGTTCATATGAGCATCCTGCTTCTATTTCACTGTCTAGTCTCTTTTTTAATTTTTCAATTTCGACCTTTATCATAGTATCTCCCTCTTTTTCTACATTACTTATACCACTACTCTTACTCTTAGTCAATATTTTTCACCAATAAATCGGTCGCAAGTTTCGACATAATATGTAAATAGCATATAGAAATAGTGTATGTATAGAAAAAGTTTTTATAACAAATACTACTTTTTTTTACTTACTTTGATATTATTTTTGATGTTACTCTCTTATCTTCTGATAAAAGGTTTAAGAAATCTTTTATATCTTTTACTGATATATTTTCTATTAATTCTATATCTGAATATACATCAGTATTATTTAGTATAGAATCTATTATTCTTCTATAACTTACAGTTAAATTATCTGAAAGTAATATAAGTTCACCTATTTTCTTTCTTTTTATTGTTTCAAATAGTTCCTCATCAATTGGTTCATTTTTTATTTTTTCTATGTACTCTACTATATCATTTCCAACTTCATCAATTTTAGTTGAAGTAGTAGAGATAATTACATGTGAAAATGTATTACTTCCTTCATATTGAATATCTATACTTTCGTTTACTTTTCCTTCATTATACTCTTTTTCAAAGAAATCTGATTGCTTTGAAAAATACATATCTGAAATTATATCAATAATACATTCATTTTTTACTATATCTTTACCTTTTACTACATCTAGTTTGTATCCTACACATAGTTGTGGTAAATATATATCCATATTTTGTACTATTTCCTTTTGTACTATATCTTTTGGTTCATCCTCACTGTATGTTACAACTTCTGTGTTTGGTATATTTTTACTTTCATATTTTTTTATATTATTTTCTATTAGTTCAATTGTACTGTCTACATCAACATCTCCAACTACTATGAAAAACATATTTTGTGGACTATAAAAAGTATTATAACAAGTATAAAGTAGTTCTTTTGTAATATGTGATATTGACTCTATAGTACCTGCTATATCTATTCTTACTGGATTTTTATGATACATAGCTCTTAGAGCATTAAAATATACCATAAATGTAGGGTCATCATCATACATGCTTATCTCTTGCCCAATAATTCCCTGCTCTTTTGCAACGTTTTCATCTGTAAAATATGGTTCTTTAATTAGTTTTACAAGCATCTCTATTGATTCTTCAAACTTTTCTGATGTTTCAAAAAAATATACAGTTTGGTCAAATGAAGTATATGCATTAGATGAAACACCCATCTTTGAAAATAGGTCTAAAGCATTAGCTCCCTCTTTTTCAAATAATTTATGCTCTAGAAAATGTGCTATTCCATCTGGTACTTTTGTTCTTTTACCATTTGTAATATTCACAAAATCATTTATTACTGAGCCATACTTTGTTCCAAATAATCCTATTTTCTTTTTATATCCATCTTTTTTACAAATATACACTTTTAAACCATTATCTAAAGTTGTACTAAAAGTATTTTCGCCTAATTTTTTAGAGTGTTCAACAGTTATTTTATGCATTATCATTACCTCCTAACAAGAATACCTTTTCAACTTCTATTCTATTTGCAACATTTATAACATCATCAAGTGTAACTGCACTAATTCCATTTCTCATATCCTCAATAGAAATATCTGCAGATTTTAATGTTAATAAATTAGCAATCTTCATTTTTGCCATAGCTATTTTAGAATCTTCCCATTCAAGTAAATCTGCAAGAAGACTATCCTTTGCACTCTTAAATTCTATTTCTAAAATATTTCCGTTTTTTATATCATCTAATTGTTGATTTATAACGTCCAAAGCTTTTTCGTAATTTTGCTTATTAATTCCAGCAAAAATTACAATTATATCTTTAAATCTATAATATCTTGACCTTACTGTATATGCAAGTGACTCTTTCTCTCTTACATTTTGAAATAATTTAGAAGTTGGTGTTGTTCCAAGTATTGCATTATATACATTTAATATATAAAAATCTTTTAAAGTACAATTCTTTATTCTTAGACCCAATGATAACACACTTTGTGTAGTATCTTGATATTCTTTAACTTCCTCATATACAAATTCTTTATCTGTCTTTTTATTATATGATAGTTCTTCTAATGTAGTCTCATTTTTCATATATTTGCTAAATATATCACTAATTTTTTCGTCTATATCTTCATATCCTTTTAAATTTCCAGATAAAATAACTGTAACACAGCTATTGTTAATTAGCTCATTATATTGATTCTTTAAAATATCATAGTCTATACTTTCAACTGTATCAGTTTCACCATATAAATATGTTCCAAAAGGTTCTCCTTTACATAGTAGTTCTTCTGCTCTTTGAATACCATATTTTAGTTTTTCATCTTTTCTTTGATTGATTCTTTCAATTATAAATTGCTTTTCTCTTTCTATGTTATCCTCAGACCAAGTAGCTGGATGATATATCATTTCTTCTAAGAAATTTAATACTTTATCTAGTAAATCTTCATTAGATGGAATAAATTCTTTATTTATGAACTCCATTCTAAATTCTATATTGTATAAATCTCCAAACTTTTCAATATTGACATCAAAATTAGAGCCATATAGAAAATTTAGATACTTTTCAATTTCTTTTTGTGTTTTATACTTTTGAGAGCTCTTTGCCATTAATGATGCAAGAACTGCATAATATGAATATACTTTTGTATCTTTTACATCAACTGTAAAATTATATGATATATATATACTCTTAAATTTTTCAATATTCTCTTTATATATTTTCATAAACCTCTCCTTTCAAAAAATTAAGCCAAGATTTAACTTGGCTTAGCTATTTACATGTTAGCAAGTTTCTCTTTTACAATATCACTTACTACTTTGCCATCTGCTTTTCCAGCAGTTTTTGGTCTTAAAATTGACATTACTTTTCCCATATCTCTAGGAGATTGTGCTCCTGATTCTTCAATTGCTTCGTCTACCATTTTTCTAATTTCTTCCTCAGTTAATTGCTCTGGTAAATACTTAGATAATATTTCAACTTCTCTTTTTAAGTTATCTGCTATATCTTGTCTTCCAGCATCTTCATATTCCTTAACAGATTCTTTTCTCTTTTTAATTTCTTTTGCTACAATTGCACAAATATCATTATCACTTAAAGTTTTTTGAGAATCTTTTTCTACTTGAAGTATTGCAGCTCTAAGCATTGTAATAGTATCTTTCTTTATAATGTCTTTTTCTTTCATAGCTTCTTTTAAATCTTGTAATAGTTCATCCTTCATTATATATTATCTCCCTTCATTTTAATTATATGATATTTTTTAATTATTATTTACTTTAAAATTACTACTTACTGTTTCATCAGATTTTGAATCTCTAGATTTTACCATACTAGCTATCCATAAAACAATAAATAATGTTGACATACCAATAAGTAACGCTAACTTCCATACATCTTGTGTAATTAAAGATATTGCAATTATACAAAGTGTACTAGTTATAGTATATAGTATAAGTACTGCTTGTCTTTGTGAAAAACCAGCTTTAATTAATCTGTGATGAATGTGTCCTCCATCTGGTGCAAATAGTGGTTTTCTTTTTATAGCTCTTCTAATCATTGCAAATAATGTATCAAATATTGGTACACCAAGGATTAATACTGGTGCTAGATATTCTAATGCAGTATAGCCTTTTGAAAATCCTAATATTGTTACACATGCCATTGTAAATCCTAAAAAGTTCGAACTACAGTCTCCCATAAAGGTTTTTGCTGGATTAAAATTAAATGGTAAAAATCCAAGTCCAGCTCCTGCTATAGCAGCAGTAATTATTATTGCCTCTAAACTTGAAGATGTAGATATAAATAACATTAGTAGTGATAGTGCTGAAATAGATGTGATTCCAGCTGCTAGTCCATCTAATCCATCAATTAAGTTCATTGCATTTAATACAGTTATAATCCATAAGAAAGTTACAGGTAATGAGAATACACCTAATTGTAACTTACCTATATTTTCTATTCTTATACCAAATGCAAATACTATAAATATAGCCGTAAACTCAAATATAGCTTTATATCTAGCTTGTAGCGTAAATATATCATCAATTATTCCCATTAAAAATATTAGTATTCCACCAATTAAATAACCTAAGAACTGATGATTTAACGCTATAGTATCTATATCTTTAGTTATCATATAATATACAAATAATGCTACTAAAGATGATACAAATATTGCTATACCTCCACATCTTGGCATAGGTTTAGAATGTACTCTTCTGCTATCTTTTGGTACATCAACTAATCCATGCTTTTTACACATAGAAATTACTAAAGGTGTTAGAAGAATACAGCATAAAAATGAAATAACAGTTGTACTATATACTATCTCCATAGTTTACACCTTCCTTTTGTGATTTTTCTATCTTAGTAATTTTGTCTATTCTTCTTTGATGTCTTTCACCCTCAAAATTAGTAGTAATAAACATATCTACTATATCATTTATATTATCTAATTCTAATCTTGAACCTAAGCACAATATATTAGCATCATTATCTTTTCTAGTCATCTCAGCCATATACTTATTTGTACAAACAGCTGCTCTTATACCATTTACCTTATTACATGCAATTGATATACCAATACCAGTACCACAAATAGCTATTCCCAAGCATTTATTTTTAAGTACATTTTGGCTTACTATCCATGCTATATCTGGATAATCATCTCCTGTTTGGTCTGCAAAATGAGTAACATCATTTATTACAATCTTTTTTGATTCTAAATATACAATTAACTTATTTTTTAATTCTACTCCTGTATGATCAGAGCCTATTACTATCATATATACACTTCCTTTATAATTCTAATAGAAGTTTATCCACACATTCCACAATTTCCTTTGCACATGCGTTATATATCTTAATATCATACCCCCAAGGGTCATCTATATCTATATTTTTACATTTATCTTTAAACACATATTCTTTTAGTGTGAAAACCTTTTCTTTTAATTTTGGAAAATATGCTAATACATTAAATTTATGCTGTTCTGTCATACATAGTATTAAGTCATAATCTTGTATATTTATATTAAAAATATCTGTAGCTCTATGAACAGATAAATCTACATCATAGTCCTTCATTACAGATATTGCATTACTAGTTGACCTTTCGCCATCAAGTGCTGATGTTCCGCATGAAGAAACAATTATTTCTTTTTCTTTATTTAAATCATATAGTCTTTTTTGCATGTAATGGTGTGCCATTGCACTTCTACAAATATTTCCAGTACATACAAACATAACACTTTTCATAAAAGCATCCTCCAAATCACAGCTAAAAATATCTTATCACATTTAACTTTTAAAGTCAATGATAGCGCTATTTTTACACAATTTTATATATATTATTATGCACATATTATAATAATTAATTATACTAAATTATATAATCCATTTATTATTGAATAATTTAATATATTGTGATAATATTAACTTATATAGGAGGGAAATCATGTTAAGTAATATAAAAAAATATGAAAAGATGTCTATAGCTACCTCAATAATCTTAATTATATTTTCACTTTTCTTAATTTTCAATCCTGAAAAGTCATTAAATTTTATAGTAATATTATTGGGTGCTATATTAGCATTAATTGGTATAGTAAATATAGTTTCATATTTTACCTCAGATAGGGAAACTCGTACAATTAATACAGAAATAGTACAAGGAATTTTATATACAGTTATAGGATTATTTTTAATATTTGATCCAAGTATATTAAACCAATTTTTAGGAATAATTATTGGCTCATGGTTAATAATACAATTCGTTATAAAAATGCAATTTGCACTTAATTTAAAATCAATGGCATCTTCAAGTTGGCCATTTATGCTAATTAGTGCTGGAGCAAATTTATTTTTAGGAATATTAGTATTAGTAAATCCATTTGCATCAGTTGCAGCATTAACTACAATATGTGGAATAATTCTTCTTATATCTGAAGTATCTAGTATAGTTGAATCAATATATTTACTTTCAGCTTGCAACAAGTAGTTAAAAAATACCATATAAATCGCTTATATGGTATTTTTTTATTCATTTATTATATATTTTATATCTTCAATTGCCTTATCTATATTTCTCATTCCATTACCTACAGGATAATATACTGAATATACTGGATATTCTTTATCTTTAATTTTTAAGTTATATCTTTTCTTTCTAGAATTACTTACAAAAACCTTCTCACCTAAAAAAATTGTACTAACTTGGTTTCCAAAAACAACTATTTTTTTAGGATTAATTATACTTATTTCCTCATATAAAAGCTCTAAGTATTCTTTTAACACTTTATCTGGCAAAGGTCTTGCATCTACTTGTGTACACTTTCCTAGATTTGTTATATAGAATTTTTTATCTTCTACATTCTTATATACTTCTTCTGCGAATTCTTCATCCCAATCATTTGGCTTTTTACTTTGAATACTCTCATATAATGTAGTATCTATTAATCCTACATTATAGAATAACTTCCATATATTTTTTGTTCCTACCCATGGATATCTTCTTGACTTCCAACTTTTAATAGAAGCTACATTTCTACCAGTAGGGTTCATAAATATAAAGCAAATATCTGGACTATTTTCACAGCCTCCATTATATATTGATGAAAGTGATGGCTCACCATATTCTAGCTGTAATTTATCATAATACTTATCTAAATCTGCAACTTTCATATTACACCTCAACAAGATTATAACATATTGCCAAAAAAAAAGACATAACTAATTATTAGTTACATCCTTAACTAGAATATCTTTTTCAGCAAAAATCTTTGGCAATATTATTGGTAAAAAGTTTATATGACCTTTTTTTACTTTAAATGAAATTCGTATCATTTCTGTATACTTAGTTCCCGTTTTATTTTTTCTAGAAATACTAACATTATATATTTGTATAGTTTTAATATTAAAAATATTTTTATGCTTTTTGTAGCTTTTTTCTAATGAAGTTTCCTTAGAATCAACAAAGAATTCTCTTTTATTTTGATACACGGCTTCATTATATAAATCATCGATACAATAGTTTTTTACAATATTTAATATTGTTACTAATATATCTTTTTCTACATTTGTATATTTGTATATAACTATCTTAACATGCCTACTTTCTCTATTAGTTCTAGGAATTAGAATAGTCATATTTTCAAATATAAATTGGTACGAACTAAGAGGTATAACAAATTCAACTTTTTCAGAGTTTTGTTTTAAGACATTCACAACTTCTTTAGCTAGCTTTTCTCCAGAATTTTTGTCTATCATTAGTGATATCATTAGATGTTCAGGTTTATCTTTATATTTTTCTATTTTTTTCATAAAAATTTCCTTTCTATCTAATAATTTTGATGACATAAAAAAGATATAACAGATGTTATATCTTAATTACTTTTTCTCTAAAGCTTTCTCTCTCTTTTTCAGCTTTATCTAAGAAGTAGCAAATCATGATTGGCAAGAAATTTAAAACTTCTTTATTAATTTTACAATTAATATTTAGTTTTTCTTCAATTTCTACCTCCATGTTGTCTTCTTTTTTACTTCTAGCTGTATATTCTTTTTTTATCAAAATATTATAGAAGTCATCTTTATCCTTTAACTGATAATATTCTTCTATATCGTTGTTTGCATTACTAATAAATGCATCTTTCTTTTGTATGAAGAAATTATCTGTTAATCTAGTTGTAACTTCACTATATTTTGACTCTACGTATAGTTCTTTTGCAAGCTCTACTATCTTTTCTAGTATTTGAGATAGCTCTTTTGTCTTTTTATAGACAGTTATTTGAACCATACCTTCATCGTACTTATAATTTGATATCTTTAAATTAAAGCCATCAAAGTTATAAAAATACGACCTACCGTATTTCTTGGCATCAATCTTAATATTATTTTCTTTAAGATAATCTCTTATCTTAATACTAAGATTGTATCCCTTTTTTTGTTTGATTAGAAAACTAGTAGTTACCTGTTTCCTAGTTCCCCACTTTACTGCACTCGCCTTGTTGTTCTTTTCATTGCTTTGTTTCGTTTTTTCCATAAAAAAATTCCCTCCTTAAAACAAAATTTCACAATGGAACCCCCGGGAAATATAAAAATTTCACAACAATATTATATCACATGTTTGTTTTTATGTCAACATATTATATTATTTATTAAAGTATTTATATAATTTAAGCAAAAAAAGAACATCTATTTTAGATGTCTTTCTATAAAATCATTGTTAAATTTCATAAACTGTACAAATGTATCTAATACTTTTTCTGTTGTATCTTTATTTGTTATTTTACAGTTACAGATAAACTCAACAATTTCTTTATCACACGTTATAATAATATTAGGAGAAAATTTAGCATACTGAGTAGGAAAAGTGATATTTTTTACATATCCTAATTCACTAGTATAATTATCCAAATCTTTTTCTAAATCTTTATCTGTTTCAAACGAAGTAGTTAATTTAACATATGCTTGGCCATCTTTACTATAATTTTCTAAATATTTAACAAACATAAGCATAAAATCCAATTTGTATTTTAATACAAGTTTGCTAAACCTATTTCCTAATAGTTCTATAGAGCAATTAAATATTATGGGGTGATTATGCTTTTCTTTACAGGTCTTTTTATCATACTCTACACATTCCTCAAAGTAATATTTAATCTCATATCCCGAGATATTTTTTCTTAATGCTCTTATGTTATACTCTATGTAGTCTTTCTTATCTTTGTTTATAATGCATGCATATTCAATTTTTAGGCCCTTTTCAAACATTATAATCAATTCATTTGAAAATAAATCAATATAATCCTCCTTCATATAATTTCTCATTCTTTTTTTGCTATTAAGCATCAAATCAATCCTCCTTTTACTTAAAAGTGTAAAAAAATTTATTTTTACACGGATATTATAGCATTTTTTATTTTTTATGTCAAATTATATGCTAATTTACAATAAAAATAAGAGATAAAAAATCTCTTATGATTTATAATATGAATTATTAAAATATGCTATATCATTTATCATATTATCTATAGCTTTTTCGAAGTTGTCTTTATTTACATTACCATTTGTAACTTTAAATGTAACGAATTTTCCAATTTCGATAGAATAATTACAATCTAATGTACCTTTAACATATGTCTTTTTCCATAATCCAGCTCTATATCCTTCTTTTTTAACAAAATTAATAGCACCTGAATTTTGAAAATATGAGTTAAATAATGTGTTAAATTCTACACTTACAGGAAAATCTTTTACAGCATATTTTTTTAGATTTTTTTGTATTTTAATAATTTTATTTAAAATATTATCAAAAAAATCATCCTCATCTTCAGAGTCTCTTAAAAAAGAAATCCCTACACTAAATTTGGAAACTCTTTTTCCTCCTATTGTTACTTTGCTTGCAAGTATTCTTTCATTTACTTCGTATTCTTTATTTATAACTTTCTTAACAATGCTTTTTACATCTTGTTCATCTTTAGAAAATATAAATGTAGAAAACTCAACTAAAGCAACTCTTGCGCCCCCATTTTTTCTTCTTTCAAATCTTTTTACTTCGCTATTTAGCTCCATACTTTTTCTCCTCCTATTAAGTTATGCAATATCGTTGTTGTAATATACAGAGCTATTATATCATTTTTATATAATTATGTCAAATTAGCATTTAAATTTTATTTACTTTTCACTTTGCTTCTTTTTTTGAGCTTTATATGCAAATTTTACTAATATATTATCTGGCACTATTTTTGCTACTAATCTTAATAGTTTTATTTCAAATGCAGGAGTAATGTCTGTATCTCCTTTTAGCATTCTTTTTACAGCATATCTTGCTACAAAATCACTAGAATGTGATTTTAAGCTAAACTTTACATTTGCTACATTGTTAAAATTTGTTTTTACAGGTCCTGGATTTAAAGTGCCAACTCTAACATTTAACTTATCTTTCTTTAGTTCTTCATTTACTGATGTAGATAATGTATATACATATGCTTTAGAAGAATAATATGCTGCCATAAGAGGGCCTGGCATATGTCCCGCAATAGATGCTACATTAAGTATATACCCTTTATTTTTCTTTATCATTTCTTGTAAAAAGAGTTTTGTTAAAATATGTACAGCAACAATATTAGTGTTTATTAGATTAAGTTCTCTATCCATATCTGTTTGATTAAATTTTCCAAATATTCCAAATCCAGCATTATTTACAAGAATATCTACATATCCTACTTTATTAAATAGTTCAATGCAATTTTCTTTAATACTTATATCCATAGTAACAATTTCAAGATTTGTACTTATGTATTCCTTAAGTTCTTCCAGTTTTTCTTTATCTCTTGCTACTGCAATTATATCATATCCTTTTTTTGAAAGTTGTATTGCTATATCTCTGCCTATTCCAGATGATGCACCTGTTACTAATGCTCTCATATACAACACCTCCACAAAATAATAATACCAAGAACAAAAGAAAATAACAAGATTTACTATGTATTATTAATTATTTCATCATCAATTTCTGAATATAGCTTATATACCATTTTAGGGTCTATCTCATTTTTTATTTTATGCAATAGCTCACTTATTTTTTCATTATTAAATAATCTAATTCCAGCTATTCTAATTAATGCCACTTTTAAATTGCCTAATGTAGTATTTATATCCTTTTCTTTACTTTCTACATATTTACTTAATTTTACATCTACTATGTTTTTTACAATACTATAATTAATCTTATCTAATTCATCTTTATACTTTTCTTCCATTATCATATTAGTATTCTTTTTATATTCTGTATTTTCCTCTTGTACAATCGCTCCATCAATTATTAATATATCTTTTAATATATCATTTACTTTTTCATCTTTTAAATTTTTTATCTTTTCAAATAATATTTCTACCTTTTCCATACTTCCTCCTATATACTACTTCTTAAACAAGATAATATATCTTCATCTATATCATCTAACTTATCATTTAAAGTATTAATATCTACAACATCCTCATTTAAAGAATATCTTTTCATGTATAAATCTATACCATCAACTATATTTTCTTCAGCTATTTTTCTTACACACATATACCCACTACATCTTATTATCCACCTTCTAAGAATACTTAAATTATTTCTAACTATAGATTCTTCAGATAAATTTTTTAAGCAAAAACTATCTGAAATTATACTATACGCTTTTGAAAAACCTATTCTATCTAAGTCAAATGTATATTTATCTTTCATTTTATTATATACATTCGTCTTATACGCAACATCTGAACTTAATATAGCAAAGTCAATAATATTTATATCTCTAATAACATCACACATTAAATATTCAAATTTTGTTTTAATAATAAATTCATATATTAGTTCTACTTTCTCCATAGTATACCTCCAAAAAATTAATTGAATTATACAACTTATTTATTGTATTTTAAGAATATAGACAAAACTCGTAAAAAGAAGACAGTAAAAATTATATTTTCCCATATATAGCTTTATTTTCAACTTTTTTCCACTTTTTTCAACTTTTCAATTTTATTTTGTCAAAAAAGCTCTAATTATTCAAAAAATAATTGACTTTTAGGTTTAATTATAGTAAATTAAGCTAACATACTTTTCTTAAGGGAGATGAAAAAATGAGTATTTCTGTCAAAATTATAGAAATAATAAATCATTTAATAATATTACTTGCTTTTATAGTTTTCTTATTTGAAAATTATAGTTCTAAAAAAATTAGTATAAGTAACAAAGTGTTAATATCTGTTATATTAATAACTGCATCTTTAATTGATGAATTATTTTTAAATAATATAGAAATTCTATATTATATTTTTAATGTTATTCCACTTATTTTTATATATAGACATATATTAAAATGTTCAAGAAATTATACAATTGTTAATATTGCTCTTTTATATATAATTGCCACATTTAGTGCTATAAGTTCTTATTTTATTATAAACTCTGTTTATAATATTAAATTATCTGATTTATACTTGGATACTGTTTTAATTATTTTGTATTCTGCTATAAAAATATTAATAGAGTTTATATCTATTTTTCTAATAGCTAATTTTACTTATAAAAATAAACTTAGTATTAAAAAAGTAATTGAAAATTTGCGATTACAAGAATTATTTATTTTTATAATCTTGTTTTTTAGTATAATCATTCCTAATGTAATTAAATTTGAAACAGATAAAGAAAATTATGATATTACTACACTTCCTATTAATATTATTCAAATAATATCTATATTTTGCCTAATGTTTTTTTACTTTAAATATATTAGTTTTTATAAAAAGAGTGAATCTGAACTTACTAGTGAAAAAAAGGCTAATGAAAATCTAAATGATGTTATTGACAGTATTAGAATAATAAAACATGATTATAACAATATTCTACTAGCATTAAATGGTTATATTGTAACAAAGCAATTTGACCAACTTGAAACACATATAAAAAAGCTAATGAAAGAAGCAGAACTTATATCTGAAAAAGAAGCTATAAGTCCAAATTTAATTAATCAACCAGCTATATTTGGAGTAATAGATGAAAAGTTTAATTCTGCAAATAAGAAAAATATTAGATTTAATTTAAAAGTTTTAACAGATATTAGTAAGATATCTTTTGATTTTGCAGATTTATCTAGAATACTAGGAATATTATTAGATAATGCAATTGAAGCTAGCCAAAAAGCTGAATCTCCATACGTAACATTATCTTTTTCATATAATAAATATAAACAAGCAAATGTAATAGAAATAAAAAATAGTATCGCTTCAGATACTAAGATTAATTTGAATAAAATATTTGAAAAAGGTGAGTCTTCTAAAAAAGAAAAATCTGGTTTAGGATTATGGAAGGTAAAAAAGATAATTTCTACTAAAGCTAATTCTCAGATATATGCTAATATAGAAAATAATGAATTTTCTCAAACTATAATAATTGAAAATAACTAGCTGTTACGCTAGTTATTTTT
>CANRAK010000008.1 GCA_947628575.1 uncultured Clostridia bacterium
AGATTTCTAAATATGAGATAGAAAGAAGATTTTTAAGAAAGTAGGAATAAAATGGACAAAATAATTTGTATTGTTGGACCAACAGCTTCTGGAAAAACAGGGTTAGCTATAGAGCTTGCAAAAAAAATTAATGCTGAGATTATATCAGCAGACTCTATGCAAATTTATAGAGGACTAGATGTTGGAACAGCTAAAGTTACAAAAGAAGAAGCACAAGGTATACCACATCATATTATAGATGTGTGTGATATACAAGATAAGTTCAGCGTTGCCAATTTTAAAGAGATGTGCTATGATAAAATTGAAGAAATTCGAGGAAGAAATAATAATGTTATAATAGCTGGCGGTACAGGACTATACGTTAATGCAGTTGTATATAATATGAATTTTAACGAAGAAGATGAAGATTTTGAGTACAGAAAAAAACTTGAAAATATTGCAGAAACAAAAGGTAATGAATATTTATATGATATGCTTTTAAAAATAGATCCTGATGCTACTAAAGAAATTCATAAAAATAATGTAAAAAGAGTTATACGTGCTCTTGAAATGGCTGAAAAAACAGATAAATTAAAATCTGTACATATTAAAGAAGAACAAGAAAGAATACAAAAAGAAAAAGGAAAATATGAATTTATTGTATTTTGTATTGTTCAAGATAGAGAATACTTATATAATAGAATTAATCTTAGAGTAGATTTAATGGTTAAAGATGGAATAATAGAAGAAGCAAAAAAAGTATATGATATGAATCTTCCAAAAGATAATACTTGTATGCAAGCTATAGGGTATAAAGAGTTCTTTCCATATTTTAGAGGTGAGTGCTCATTGGAAGAAGCTATAGATACATTAAAAAAAGAAACTAGACATTATGCTAAAAGACAGATGACTTGGTTTAATAACAAACTTAATACAATAAAACTTGATGGAAGTAAGTCAAAAGAAGAATTAGTGGAGGAAATTCTAAGATATATAAATAGTTAATTAGGAGAATTGTATGGGAAAAATAATTGACTTTATAAAATCTAATATTAGAATTATCATTTTAGTTATAATTATAGGTGGATTTTTTATATATTTTTTTAGCAAAGAAAGTCTAAAAACTAAAACTACATATACTGTAGTTGAAGGGACTATTGAGAAATCTCAAGAAACCAATATGTATGTGCTAAAAAAAGAAAGCTTAGTTGAGTATGATAATTCACAACCTGTTATATCTATTGTTGAGCAGGGAAAAAGAGCTGCTAAAAGTGAAGCTATAGCTACATATAAAAATGAAAGCTATGATGATTACTTAAAGCAAATAGATGAAATAGATAAGCAAATTCAGACCCTAGTAAAAGATTTGCCTAATACTTATTCTGCAGATATATCAAATATTGAAGATAAGATTTTAAAGTATGCAACAGAGATACAAAAATCTACTTCATATATAAAAATGCAAGAGTATAAGACAAAACTAGATGAACTTGCATATAAGAAAATTAGTATACTTGCAAATTCTTCTCCGGATAGTTCTGCTATACGAGATTTGGTAAATAAAAGAGAAGAATTAGTAAAGATGAGTAAGAACTCATCAAATATAATTTATACACCTATTTCAGGCTTAGTAACATATAAAGTTGATGGACTTGAGAATGTATATAATTATAATGATGTACAAGGATATGATATTTCAAAGATAAATGAAATTATTTCAAACTTAGATAAAGAACCAAGTAGTCAGTTTGGTATAAAAGTAATAGATAATTATGGTGCATATTTACTTGTAAAAACTGAGAGAAGTGAAAATGACCAATATATTAAACAAGGATATAATTATAAAATAAGAATATCAGA
Source organism: uncultured Clostridia bacterium (assembly GCA_947628575.1). GTDB lineage: Bacteria > Bacillota > Clostridia > TANB77 > CAG-465 > CAG-465. Next base: position 1,840 of record CANRAK010000008.1, read on the forward strand.
TATAGAAAATAGTACTATTACTGCATATTTAGTTAAAAATTTACAAGATGAAAAATATAACTATTCAATTTTCATGATAGAGAATGAAATAGATAATTTAGTAGATTATAGAAAGCTATCTTGTGAAGTAATATGGAAGACTAATACTGGAATGGCTGTACCAGTTAATGCTATTTATGAGGAAAATGGATATAAATATGTATTAGTTGTATATGGTACAGAATATATAAAAATACCAGTAAAGTTAACTGCAAATAGTGATAGTATTGCAATAGTTAAAAATTATTCAAAAGAAGAGTTAAAGGAATTGAATTTAGATATTGAATTTGAATTAGAATTATATGATGAACTAGTAATACAATAAAGAGGAGTACTAATTACTCCTCTTTGTGTATGTTTTTCCACTTATTTTATCTGTGTATATTTTAATATTTTTTTCTTTAGAAACATCAAATAGTTTCTTTTGATCACCTAAAATTAATAGTGTCTGATATAGTTCATATTTACTAAACATATCTGCTTCTATTATTTCATTTATACATTTTTCATAATAAAATTCACGTGAATTTTGAACTAATAAAGGCTTATCTAATATTTTATTATATTGGCATAAATTCTCTGGTAATATTGAGGTGCATATAATAGCTTCAGGCGCCTCAAAATCTCCTAAATTGTATTTTTCTATATCACAAGTATATTTATCTATTAAATTAGTATTTTCACATATTTTGTTAAATACTATTGCATTTAAATTTTTAGGTATTACTCTAATACAATCAAAATTATTATCGCCATAAAGATTAGAGTCTTTTGGCGAAAGAAATGCTTGTATTCCTCTTTTGTCTATATTATTTAACTTAAGAACACGATTTTCAAATTCAGATAATTTTATACCATACTTTAAACAATCAGCCACCTTATTTTTGTCAACATATATGTATAAGTCATGCACGATTATCACTCCTAAGTTATATTATTATAACATAAATAATTGTAAAAGTTAATATAATGACAAAAAAACAGAAAAAAAGAAGCTAAATGCTTCTTTTAATTATTTATCTGTACTACCAAATCCACCTGTACGTACACCTTCAGCGGCATCATCATCAACAGTTAAAAATTTTTGGAATATTACTTGTCCAATAATATCACCTTTTTTAATAACTAGATCTTCATCTTTAAAATTATAATATTGGAAATAGAAATGTCCATCATTTGTTTCATTACCATAGTAATCTGAGTCTATAATTCCAATACTATTTGACATTACAAATCCTCTTTTTGGACCACTACTTCTGTTTACTAGAATATAATATTCATCTTCAGCACAATATGCTTTTAAACCTGTAGGAATAAGTGTAGGTTTCATACCAAATTTAAAAGGTGGAATAACTACATCTTCTGCAGCTTCTACATCGTATCCAGCTGAAAATTTAGTTTTTCTTACTGGTAGGTGAATATCTTTATCTTCATATCCTTTTGCTATTTCAAATCCTCTTGTTCTCATAATAACCTCCTTAAAACATCACGTTTAGTATATCATATTGATGTATAAATTAAAATAGTGAAAACTAAAAAAAGGCAAAAAAATTAGCCCACATTGGGACTAATTTATATTTTCAAGTCTTGCTATACGTTCAGATAAAGGTGGATGTGTTGAGAATATATCTGTCCTTTCACGTTGAGATTTCTTTGGCTCATTAATATACATATGCGCAGTTGCATTACTTGTATATTTCATACTAGTATCATCTTCTTGTAGTTTTTTAAGTGCAGAAATTAAACCATTTGGATTTCTAGTAAATTCTACAGCTGTAGCATCTGCTAAATACTCTCTCTTTCTAGATATAGCTAACTGTATAAGCTTGCTAATTAAAGGAGAAAGAATAATAAAGATTAAACCAACTAGTAATATTAATGCATCAAAGATATTTCCTTCGTTGTCTGAACGTCTTCTTCTAAATCCAAATCTAATTACAAAATCCGAAATCATAACTATAAATCCAGCAAACACAGAAATTATAGTTGAAAGCAATATGTCATAATTTTTAATATGAGATAATTCATGTGCCATTACACCTTCAAGTTCATACTTGTTCATTTTTTGGATAATACCAGTAGTAAAGCAAATAACTGCATTATCTGGATTTCTACCAGTGGCAAAAGCATTAGGTGATGGGTCATCTACTACATATAGTTTAGGTCTTGGTAGTCCAGATGCAAGACATAGTCCATCTAAGATAGAACTAAGTAATTGGTCTTGTTCTTCTGTAGCAGGACGTGCATTATTCATAGCTAGTACTAATTTATCACAATTGTAGTAGGATACAATACTAGTTATAGATGAAAAAGCAACAGCTATAACAATAGACATAGGCCCAAAATCTAAAAGATAGCAAACAAAATATATAAATAATGTTACTATTAGAAGAAATCCTAAAACTATACCGTATGATTGTATTTTATTATCTCTTACAGATTTTAATATCATAATATTATTCCTTTAATTAAAATTGAACTTTAACAGCTTCTTTTTCTGACTCTGCAATTTGGAAAAATGTTTCTTCTTTAAATCCAAACATTCCAGCAAGAATATTTGTAGGAAACTTCATAATAGCTGTATTGTACATTTGAACTGTATCATTATAAAATTGTCTTGAATATGCAATTTTATCTTCTGTACCAGATAGCTCTGTTTGAAGTGCCATAAAGTTTTCGTTAGCTTTTAAATCTGGATAAGATTCAGATAGAGCAAAAAGAGATTTTAAAGTTTGAGTTAGTTGGTTATTAGCTTCTGCTTTATCTTCAACTGTTGTAGCAGTTGTATAGCTATTTCTTGCTTCAACAACTTTTTCTAAAGTACCTTGTTCATGAGCAGCATATCCTTTTACAGTTTCAACAAGATTTGGAATTAAATCAAATCTTCTTTTTAATTGTGTATCTATTTGTGCCCAGGCGTTTTTAACTCTCATTTTTAAAGATACTAAATTGTTGTACATTCCAACAATAGCAAGTAGAATAATTGCAATAACTACTATAATTATTATTACTCCTATATTCATAAATATTACCTCCTAATTTAACAATATAATTTTATCATAATTTAATATTAAATGCAATAAAAGAAAAAACATATATATGTAAAATATTGTAATTTTATTGCTTTAAAATGATATAAAGTCATAAAAATTTGACATTAATTATATTATATAGTATAATAATTGTGTTAAATATTCTTAGGAGGAATTTTTGTGAAAGAGGATAAGGCATATATAGTAAGAAAGATGCTTACAGTTGTAAGCTTGATTCTTATATTTGCTACTGCTGGATTACTTGCAATAACAACTCAGCTTAAGACAATAACATTCAATTACTATGGAAACATAAAGAGCATAAAGACATTAGCAAGTTCTGTAAATGCTTTCTTATTACAAAATAAAGTATATTTAAGTGAAGATGCAATTATAGAACCATCTAAGGATTCAAGACTTTTAAATGGAATGACAATAGCTGTTTCATCTGAAACAGAAGAGTCTTTTGATATTGAAAGTATAAGAGAATCTTATTCACCAGTAATTGCTAGTGTTAAAGAAGAAATTGAAGCAATACCTTTTGAGGAAGAAAGAGTAGATAATGGAGATATAGATTCAGGTACTACTCAAGTTATCCAAGAAGGCGTTGAAGGTTCAAGATCTACTAGTTACATAGTAAAATCTACAAATGATAAAGTGATACAAAAAGATGAAATTCGTAGCGAAGTACTTGCTGAAGCTCAAAATAGAGTAGTAGAAGTAGGTACAAAAGTATCAAGAGGAAATACTGTTAGTTCAATTCTTTCTACACCAGTAGATGGAGGTTTTAGACAATATAATATAGCACTATCTGTTGAATGTCAGCAATATGCATATAATCTATGTGCAAGATACGGAGTAGACTATGAAATGTTTTTAGCATTAATGTTTGTTGAAAGTGGATTTAATGCGAGTGTTGGTACAACATACATAGGACTTTGTCAGGTATGGATTGCACACTTACCAAACTTAAGTAGTGCATTAGGAATATCAGACTTATATGATCCTTATGATAATATGACAGCAGGTATTTATCTATTATCTAATAGATTAAGTGCATATAGCGATCCGGTTACTGCACTGAATGCATATAACGGAAGCATATACAATAATAGCTATGGAGCTAATATAATGAGTGTTAGAGAAAGATTAATCGCAAATGGTGGATTATAATATAAAAAAATAAAAAGAATAGCATTTGCTATTCTTTTTTTTAGGAGTGCAAATGAATACATTAAATAAAACAAAAAATATAATTAATAAATTTAATATTAGAGCAAATAAAAGGTATGGTCAAAACTTTTTAGTAGATAATGATATTTTAGAAAATATTGTTGAAGTATCTGATATTACTAATAAAGATTTAGTAATAGAAATAGGACCAGGTCTTGGTAATCTTACAGAATACATATTAGAAAGAGCAGGTTATACTCTACTTGTTGAAATAGATAATAAAATGATAGATGTTTTAAATGATAGATTTAAAAACAAGTCTAATTATACTCTAATTAATCAGGATATACTAAAAGTAAATATAGATGAAATTGTAAATAAAATACAAAAGGAAAATAACATTAAATTTAACAAGGTAAAAGTAGTTGCAAATTTACCATATTATATTACTACACCAATTATATTTAAATTATTAGAAGATGAAAATGTAATTGATGATATAATAGTTATGGTACAAAAAGAAGTAGCCCAAAGGATGGTAGCAAAACCAAATAGTAAGGACTATGGTATTTTAACTTTAATGGTTAATTATTTTTCTAATGCAAAAATAGAGGTAATTGTTCCTAATTCTAGTTTTATACCACAACCAGATGTAACATCTGCTGTTATAACATTAAATAAGACTAGAAAATATAATGTTAATAATGAAAAACTATTTTTTGAATTAATACACAAAGCTTTTGCTCAAAGACGAAAGAAAATGATAAACTCTTTAGAGTCAAATAAATTTAATAATATGAGTAAAAATGATATTGAAAATTTATTTGTAAAATGCAACTTAGACTTAAATACTAGAGCAGAACAATTAGACATATTAGATTTTATTAATATAATAAATAATATTGATTAAAAAAGTAGGTGATTATATGAATATTGAAAACTATAAGGTAGTGGCTCATAGGGGGTTATATAATAAAGAAAATATACCAGAAAATTCAATTAAAGCTTTTGAAAATGCAATAGAAAAGAATGTAGCAATTGAATTAGATGTTAATATGACAAAAGACGGATACTTAGTAGTTTTTCATGATTTAAATTTAAAAAGAATGACTGGTATAAAGTATAATATAACCGAGCTAGACTTAAATGAAGTTAAAAAACTAAAGCTACTTGGTACAGAAAATACTATTCCAACATTTGAGGATGTACTTATGTGTGTTGATGGAAAAGTACCTTTAATGATAGAGATAAAAAGGACAAGTAGATATAAAGAATTAATGACAAAGCTAATGAAAATGCTAAATAGATATAAAGGAGAATATGTTATTAAATCATTTGATCCAAGAATAGTATATTGGCTTAAGAAAAACGCTCCTACTGTTACAAGAGGACAACTATCTGGAAAAAATATTAGAGAAGTAAATGGAAAAATATTAAAAATACTACTGGGAAAAATGGTATTTAATATATTTACCAAACCAGATTTTATATCCTATCAGTATATAAATGTAGATGAAAATTTCTATAAAAAACAGCAAAGAAAAAATAGAAAATTGTGTGCTTGGACAGTAAAAAGTAAAGAAGAATATATGAAAATAAAAGATATATGTGATATGGTAGTATTCGAAAATGAAGATACAATAAAATAATTTTCAAGAAAGGCAGAATTAGATGGAAAACAAAAGAATATATAAATTATGTAGAAATAAAAATATAGCTAAAATTTTAGCAAGAAAAAAAGTTATCTCAAAGGTGTTAAATGAAGATAGTGATAAGCTTTTTGATAGACTAATAAAAGAATATAGAGGCAATGAATTTGCAAAAGATAAAGAGCTAGCTAAATTCTTAAGAAAAGATTTTTACTTTTCACTTTTGCATTATAAAATAAAACCAATAGAGTACTTTTTGTATGATTTTGAAAATTTATCAGACTATGGAAGAAAGCAATTCGTTGGAAATGTAGAAAGATATGAGTTTATGTATAGCTTACCACATCTTGAGGTAAAACAAATTTTAACAGATAAATATAAATGCTACCAAAAATTTAAAAAATATTATGGTAGAGAAATGATATATATTGATGGTGAAAATTCTAAGAATGATTTTTTAGATTTTTGCAAAAAGCATTCTAAATATATCATTAAACCTTATGATACAATGCAAGGTTATGGCATTAAAGTAGTAGATTTAGCAAAAGATAACCAAGATGAAGTATGGAAAGATATATGTGGTGGAAGATTTGTATTAGAAGAATTAATACGACAAGATAAACGTATGGCAAAAATACATCCTGAGTCTGTAAACACTGTAAGAGTTGCAACATATATTGAAGAAGATAAAGTAAATATATTATTTGCAGTTTTAAGAATGGGTAGAGGAAACTCAGTTATAGATAATGCAAGTGCAGGAGGAGTTGTAGGCGCAATAGATATAGATTCTGGATTTATATACAGCATAGGAAAAACTGAAATAGGTGAAAAATATATTCTACATCCTGACACAGGTGTTTGTATACCAGGATTTCAAATACCTAAATGGAATGAACTTAAAAAAATTATAGAAAAAATTAGTGGTAAAATAAAAAATTACCCATATATAAGCTGGGATTTTGCATTGCAAGATGGTAAGTGGGTAATGGTTGAGGCTAATGGTGAAGGAGGATTTGTACTTCAACAAATGCTTGGGAAAAAACTAAGAAAAACATTACAAGATATAGATGTTTGGAAGTAAAATAATAGCGCTCTTAAAAAAGAGTGCTATTTTCTTTGACCATGTTCTTTGTAATTATATGTTACCTTTAATAAATCAATACTTTTTTCACTTTTCATAGCTTCATATCTAAAGTAAAATTTCGATATGGCTAGTCACCTCTTTTTTGAAAAAATTATAGCATAAAGTATATCTAAAGTTAATATTATTTTTCTAAAAAATATATCATTTTTTTCCTTGACATGACAAAAATTATACTATATAATGAGGGCAGTTAAACATAGATAAATTGAGCTACATGATTATTTGCTTAGTTACCCAACTAGATAATTTTAAGGAGGGATATTATGAAAAACTATAGTAAAGTTATTAAGAAAATGGAGAAAGAACAACTCACGTTAGAGCAACTAAAATTATCTATGGAAGATATAGTTAACCTAAAAAATATAGGCTATAATGTAAAAGAGCAATACGACCCAAGAAAAGGGGATTACGTTTATTATATTACTAAATCTGGAGATATGGCATACATTAAAATATCAGATATTGCTAAAGGCAAAAAAGAAGTTAAACTAAAACTTCTAGAAATTTCAGATTTGCATGCAGGATGTAAAAATTTTGATGCAAAAGGTTTAGATATGACATTACAAGAAGCTAAAAATCGTGGAGTAAAGTATGTACATATATCTGGAGATTTAATTGATGGTTTTGGAGTATATAGAGGACAAGAAAACAACTTGAAAAAAAATAAGGCTATTGAACAAATTGAAGAATTAATGTCTATACTTGAAAAGTATGATTTTTGGTATATTGCAAGTATGGGAAATCATGACCAATCATTTTGTATGAGAGGCGGACTTGACCCTGTAAAATATCTTGAAGCAAGAATGGCGAAAAAAGGTAAGAAATTTACTTACTTAAATGCATATGAAGGTAATATAATTCATTCTGGTATTGTATTTAGACTTATCCATTTACAAGGTGGAGCAGCAAGAGCGGCATCATACAAACCACAAGTATATTTATCTAGAGTTTTTGAAAGTAACCTTAATGATGTAGAATTAGGAAATAAGGAATACAACTTAAGAAGTATACAAGCAGGACATTTTCATATTTTCTATTCAATATCAATGGGTGGAATTACTATTATTATGCCAGGTAATTTTCAACATGATGGTGACCTTGAAAAACGTATGGGAATATCTGGAGAAACTGGTGGAGTATTTAGAGAGCTTACAATAGTTGGCGACAAAATAGTAGGGAATAAAATTGAATTTTATTTTCCTTGGAAAAAGGAGGGTTAAAACTATGAGCGAGAATTTCTTAACTTCACAAAAAGTGGCAGATGCGTTATCTAAAATGCGTGTTACTGCATGTACACTAGAAGAACTGGAGCTTACTAAACAAGAAATTGATGAGTTAGCAGAAGCAACTGGTAATATAATGTACAACTCTTCAAATAAAACATACTATATACCACAATTTAATGAAAAGAACAATATTATTGTTTCCTTTTCAAGTAAAGAGGCTATTACTGAAAAATGGCTTGAGCTAAGTGATATATATTTTGGAAGTACATTTTGCGATATGGACACACTAAAGTATGTATTAGATCTTGCAAAAGAGAGAGGATATAAAAACATACACATCTCTGGAGATTTGTGTGCAGGACATCCTAGTTACAAAAAACAAGATTTATATCTTACTGCCAGAACTGCTCAAGAACAGGCAAAAGTTGCAATAGATTTATTTTCTCAATACCCAGAATTTAAATATTATTGTATTAACGGTGAACGTGACCAATCTTTTGAAAAGTTTCACTCTATTAATCCAATTATATTAGTTCAAAAAGGACTTACAGAAAAAGGAATAGAGTTTAACTATATAAACGAAGTTACTGCTAATATAGTAATAAGGGGCATTGTTAAAAGATTGCAACATGGAACTGGTAGACTTGCATATACAAAGTCATATAAAATCGAAAGAGAAATGTGGCAACAATTTGAAAACATGTCGGATAATGTAGTTATAGAAAATAGAAATTACAATATAGCATTTGTTCAGTTTGGACACTATCATGTTACTTCATTGCAACTTCTTGGAGGAATATGGATAACATCTACTGCAGGTATGATTTTTGATGATAAAGGTGTACTAAACGAGAATACATCATATCCAACAGCTAAATTTTCAAAAGCTGTAATTAAAAACGGTAAAGTAATTTCTTTTGTAACAGAAGATGTAAATAAACCTAAAAATGTAAGAATGTAAAAAAAGTACTCAAATTTGAGTATTTTTTTTGTTGTTTAATATAATGCTGGAAATAATATTAATGGTGAAAAAAATGAGATTAAGAAGTATTAATATAGTAAAAGATATAATAGCAATTGTAATTGGTGTTTATTTAATAACAGTGGCTACCAATGTCTTTTTACTTCCACATAAAATGACAGTAGGAGGAGCAAGTGGTATTGCTACTATATTTTATTATATTTTTAATATTCCAATGGGTATATCTATATTATTAATTAATATTCCGTTATTTATTATATCTATATATAAATTTGGACTTAAATTTAGCATAAAAACAATATTGGCAACAATATTATTATCTGCATTTCTTGAAGTATTTAGGTATGATAATATAGCACAAAAAGAGATTACAGATTTATTTACATCTTGTGTATTTGGCGGAATTATCACTGGCGTTGGATTATCTCTTGTATTAAAAGCTGGAGCAAGCACAGGTGGTTCAGACCTATTAGCACAAATAATTCATAAATATAACGGTAAAAATATAGCAGATATTTTACTTGTTATAGAGGGGATAATTATATTTTCAATAATAATAGTTTTTAAGGATATAAATGTAGGGTTATATTCAATAATATCTTTATACTTATCTACTAAAGTTATAGATATATTATTTTCAGGTATTAACTATATTAAAGTTGTTACAGTTATTACAAGAAAAAAAGATAAAATACTAAAAGAAATATTACACGACTTAAAAAGAGGTGCAACTGTAACAGTTAGTTTAGGTGCACATTCAAATAAAGAAATTGCAACTATTACTTGTATAGTATCAAGACCACAGATTAGTAAGATAAAAAACATTGTAACAAAAAATGATAGTGATGCAATAATGTACATTACTAGTGCAAATGAAGCAATTGGTAATGGATTTAACGATTATGATAAAAGCTAAAAAAAATCAGGCATAATTGCCTGATTTACCATATTTTAAATGGAGCCGAAACTCAGATTTGAACTGAGGACCTACGGTTTACAAGACCGTTGCTCTACCAACTGAGCTATTCCGGCAATATACTTTTATATGGTGACCCGTAGGAGAGTCGAACTCCTCACTCCGCCGTGAAAGGGCGGTGTCTTAACCGATTGACCAACGGGCCCCATAAATGGTGAGCCATCGCAGATTCGAACTGCGGACAACTTGATTAAAAGTCAAGTGCTCTGCCAACTGAGCTAATGGCCCATCAAAGTATATACAATCAGTTGAACAACTGACTGCGCATATATAATACTACAATTTGCGACTGTTGTCAATACCTTTTGAAAAAAATTGCAAAAAAATCGCAAAAAAATTAATGGTTATAGACTAGATTTTACAAAGTAAAAAATTAAAAAAATCTACTTTTAAAATATTTTTTTGTATATATTGCCTTTACATATATCACGTGCTAATATTATATACGTGATTCAAATAATTTATTCTATTATTTTTTTATCTATAATTTTTTTATTTAATTTTTTTAATCACGTTTTTTATTTTCTTAAAATGTATTTCTTGTGATGTGTTATTTTAGTGGAGGAGATAAAAGGTACACTTTGCTATATACATTTTTGCAACTTGGTTTAGCTTAAATTATATTATTTGAATCACATATTATATTTTGAAAGGATGTGTTGCTTTTGAAATTTAAAATTATAATATGTACTATATTAGTTGGAGTTTTTATCTTCTTAGTTGGTGACATATTTGCAGCTACTTCAACACCAGGACTTGTAAATAAGATTAATTCGGCATTTAAGAAAATACAAGGCTACCTTGAGAAAATCTCTACTCCTATAGCAGCTGTTTGTCTGGCTAGTGGAATATTAATTAGAAAATTGAGCTTGGGTGATGAGTATAAAATGGTACTAGGCAAAAGGATAATAATTAATACAGTAGTAGGATATGCAGCAATTCAGCTTTTAGACTTAATTATTAAGTTTATAGAGACAGTAATTAAATAATGAATGAAGCAATTAAAAATATAAATAGCATACTAAATAAGTTTTATAGTTCTATAGAAAGTAATGGGTATAAATTACTAAATGATATAGCAGATATAGATGAGGATATTTTTTCTAAACAACCGCTAAAAACCATATACTCAGATAAGTGTATTGAATATATTAATTTAGTAATAAATACTTTAGTTTTTGCATTTATTCTATATTATTTTTTTAAGTTAGTTATTTCATTATATAGTAGTAATGAAGTCAGTAATATCTATATTTTTTTATCTAAAGTTATAGTAGTTTTTATCATTAGTAAAAATAGTTATTCACTTTGTAAAGGAGTAGTTGAAATAAATTATAAGTTTACACAAGTTATAGAGCAAATATTTGAGGATGTTACAGATAAGAAAATAAATTATGATTTCTTAAATAAAAAAGCAGATACATTAGAAGAATTTTTCGAGCTTGAAGATAAGATTAATATAAAGGGAATAGGTGAGTCTTTAATCTGCTTATTTATATTAAATATGATAGTTATTTTATCTGTAAGATATGTAATTGTAATTTTGTGTATTATATTATCTCCTTTTGCAATTTTATTATATATAAATAAAGAAACAAGATTTCTGTTTATAATGTGGATAAAACTATTAGTTTTTAACCTACTTGTTCAAATAATTAATAAATTTATACTGTTTATCCCAATTATAAGTAACGGAAAAGATTATTTATCTACATCAATATTAATAGGCTCTTTACTAATAATATATAAACTTAATAAAAATATGGGAGATATAAATAAAATATGAAAAGGATAAATAAACAAAGAGTATATAATTTTTATAATAGAAAAAATAAATGGCTAGGATTAATAGATTACAAAACACTTTTAATATTTATTATATATGTATTCATTATATTAAAGCTTGTATCTAGTTTTAAAATAGACATTATATATAAAAGCTATATAGTAATTAATTTGATACTTCCAATACTAATATTTATAATAGTTAATATAAATGAAGAAAGTATAATAGATAAACTATTTAATATTCTAAATTATATTATAAATAAAAAGATTTTTGTAAATATAAAATACTATGCAAAATTAGAGACTATATACAGGAAAAATGTAAAAAAATAGTCTATTGTAAAATTTTGAATATGGTGGTATAATTAGCCTAAGTTTATAGGAGATTTATTTATGAAAATTACGCAAAAAAGTAAATTAGAAATAGGAGATACATTAGTACCAGACATATTCATTTTAGAAAATATGAAGTCTTTACAAGCTAATGATATAAAAACATATTTATATATTTTATATTTTGTAAAAAGTGGAAATGAAATAGATATGGATACACTTGCTAAAAATATAAATATATCAAGCGTTGAACTAAAAGTTAGTCTTGAGGTTTTACAAGCCGAAGAATTACTTGTAAAGAATTCACAAGGGTATACAGTAGTAGATCTTAAAGAAGTGCAAATAAATAAATCTTATACTCCTAAATTTGAAACTAAAATAAATAAAGCTCAATCTGAACTTGAAAGAAAAAGAACTGCTGCAGTTAATGCTATTAACGAAAGCTTTTTCAATGGCGTTATGACTTTAGGATGGTATACTGATATTGGTAACTTATTTAAGTCATATTCTTTTTCAGAAGATGTTATGATAGCTTTATTCCAATATTGTAAGGAAAGAAAAGCTTTAAATAAAAAATATGTGTATGCTGTTGCAGAAACATGGCATAATGGTGGAGTAAAGACCTTTGAAGAGCTTGAAAACTTTTTAGATAAATATGATAAGTTCTTAAAATTAAAACAGAAAATATCTAGGTCTTTAGGACTAGGAAGAAACTTGTCTAAGTATGAAGAAGCGTATATTCAAAAGTGGGTTGATGAATATAACTATGAATTTGATATTATAGAAGAAGGTATGAAAAGAAGTACTGCAACAACTAATCCATCTATAAAGTATATAGATGCAATAATATCAAGATGGCATGATAATGGTGTTACAACAGTTGACGATATAGTAAAATATGAAAATCAACCTAAAGTAGAAAAGACTACTAAGAGTGAAAGTAAAAAGACAACAACTACTGGTAAAAAAAGCTTTCAGAAGTATTCTCAAAGAGAATATGATAATATAGATGATTTTTATGATGAAATATAGCTAAAGGAGGGAAATTCGTATGCAAAGTAATGCTTTTAGAAAAGTAGAAAGAGATTTTAGTATAAAGAGGCAACGTGCACAAAGTGATGCTAGGCGTTTTAAAAATAGTGTGTACGAAGAAAACCCAACTTTAGAAAAAATAGAAAATGAAATTAATATGATTTCATTAAAATCTGCTAAAGATAGAATATTTTCAGATAACTTAAGTAGAAGAATAGAACAAGAAAAACTAGAAGTAAAACTTGAAAGATTAAATAGGAAATATAAAGAAGAACTACAAAAAATAGGATTAACTAAAGAAGATTTTGAACCTAAATATGAGTGTACAAAATGTAACGATACAGGTTTTGTAGAAAATAAAATGTGTAGTTGTTTTAATCAAGAGTTAATAAATGAAACTTTTAAGCAATCTAATTTATCTAAAATAAAAGAAGAAAATTTTGAAACTTTTGACTATGGTTATTATTCAGCAATTAATAATAAAGAAAAATATGGAATAGAGAAGTCACCTCTTGAAAATATTGACGGAATAAAAAATCTTGCATATAAGTTTTCACATTGCTTAGAAGACCCTACACAGAAAAATTTGCTATTTACTGGTAGTACTGGACTTGGCAAAACATTTTTAGCTAATTGCATTGCTGCAGAGGCTATAAAGCAAGGAAAATCAGTCATATATCAAACAGCTCCTATATTATTAGACAAAATGACAGATTATAAATTTAAGTTTAATAAAACAGAGGAGGAAAGAGAAGATTATAACAAAATCTTTGATGTAGACTTATTAATAATAGATGATTTAGGAACTGAGGCTATGAATAGTGCTAAGTTTAGTGAGTTATTTAATATATTAAATACAAGGTTATTAAAAAACAAAAAAATACTAATTTCTACTAACTTATCATTGCAAGAGATAAAGAATGAGTATGAAGAACGTATATTTTCTAGATTTGTTGGTGATTTCATTATTTGCAGATTTGTTGGTGAGGATATAAGAATACTTAAAAAGAAAATTATAAATAGATAAAAATAAGCAGGCGGTTAAATTTACCGTCTGCTATTCGTCATAGTGAAAATCACTTGCATAAGATGCAAAGATTAATATAATTGCATCGTTATTAATTCTACTATCTTTACTTATTGTAATAGTATAGTCTTTTCTTAACCACCCAGAATTATATTCTGCAATTACATTTCCTTTTTCATCTGTTATTTTCCCATTTGTACCCCAAAAATTGAAAACTGCTTTTCCAATTTCATTACCTTCTGTATCATACAAGGAGTATTCTTCACCAAAAATTTTAACCTTTCCAACCATTTCAATTGATTGGCTATCTGTTATAATTGAATGAGAATCTTGAGATATTAAATGGTATTCGTCACCTGCTGTTCCAATACTTTCTCCAGAAGTAGATGTCATTACTAAAGGGTCTGAACCCATTTTTACATAGTTGCCTTTAATGTTTGAGTAGTTTTTTCCTTTCTCATCTTTAACATCTATTTCGGTACGAAACAAATTTAGAGCATGATAGTCACAATTATATACTATTGAGTTTTTCATGTTGCTTTTTATATTGCTTGTTATAGCAATTATAATTAACATTATGCTAAGGACACCGAGCGTTGTAAAAAATTTTTTCATATACCCTCCTTGTTTACAATACTCTTGTAAACCACAATTTTTCCAATAATATAATTATACCACATTTTTATGTAAATTTCAATTCTATGAAACTTAAATATATATTGAAAAAGTAAATAAAATTAATTATTACTTTTCAAATAATAGTAATTATGATATAATATATGCGTATTTTTGATAAAATAACAAATAATAATTTATAGGGAGTGGTAAAATGAATAATTTTGGATTTTACATTCTTGGCAACTATTCGCCTAATATATGTACATTTGGTAAATGTAAAAGTACATGCTATAAATTAACAGGTTTAAGTAAAAATGTCTTTTTAGACTTTGGGGCAGGTGTATTTTTTAAATTTCTAAATTTAGTAAAAAGAGAAAAAATAGATTTAAATAATACACTGTTTATAATCTCACATAATCATGTTGATCATAATTTGTCGTTACTGTTTTTAGCAATATATCTATATATTTATAATTTCTTCCACAAAGAGAAGAAAAAGGTAAATATATTACTCCCTAAAAAAAGTATCATATATAATTTAGTGCTAAAAGCAAAAGGAGTATATAATTCATATATACTAAATGAATCAGTAAATTTTACTATTGATGAGTGTAATTTTTCTTTTTGTAGAACTATCCATAAGGGAGAGTCTTATGCAACTAAGATTAAATATAAAGATAAAGTATTTGTATATACATCAGATTTAGCTAGATACTCAAAAAAGCTTAAAAGATTTGTAGAAAATGCAGATTCTGTATTAATTGACGCTGGATATCCTACAAAACTTTTTAGTTCTTTTCAAAATTATCATGGTAAAACAAAGCAAATAATAGAAGAAACATGTAGCTTAAATGTAAAAACAGTTTTTGCTACACATTTGAGATTTTTAGCTAATTTTAGAGATTATATTAATGCTTTTCCAAAGGATAAAAATGTGAAACTTGTTAAAATTGATGAATATTATCAAATTCTTAATTGAACAAATTGCTGCGATTATACTTGCAGCTTTTTTTGCACAAAAAAATGTTGGAGGATAAACTCCAACATCTTAAATACTAATAATTAAATTCTTCACGTCTTCTTTCAATTTTTAAAAGTTGCTCATATAGTTTTTCTTCTCTTTCTGAAATATCTTCAGGTAAGTCAATATGTACTTTTAAGTTTAGGTCACCACGCTGACCACCTTCTTTAATATATCCTTTATTTGGAACTGTAACTATTTCGCCATCTCTTAAGTGTTTTGGTAAAGATACAAATAGTTTTTCATCCATTACTTGTAGTTTATACTTTCCTCCAAGAGCAGCAACTGCTGGTGTAATGTTAATTTCTTTTAGAAAGTCTGAGCCAACAATTTTAAATTCATTATCTTCTAATAGTTTTACATGTATAATTAAATCACCATTTTTTCCACCGTTTTTTCCTGGATTTCCTAATGCAGCAAGACGAATTTTATCTCCGTTTTTTATACCAACAGGAACTTTTACAGAGAATGTTTTCATACCTGTTTTATATGCTTTTATAGCAATTTTCTTTTCTACACCAAAAAATCCTTCTTCTAAAGTAACATCAAGGTGAGTTATAATATCAGTACCTTTAACAGGTTTCTGTTTTCTTTCAATACTATCAATATTTGTATCTTGAGAATTGTCTTTTTTAAATCCTAGTATTTGATTTAATAGGTCATTAAAAACATTTGCTCCAGATTTAAATTCATATTTTACATCTTGTAAGCTTGATTCTAAATTTGCAAAACCATATCCGTATTTTGCAACTTGTCTATCATATTTTCTTCTTCTTTCTGTATCAGTTAAAACTGCGTAAGCTTCATTTATATCTTTAAACTTTTCCTCTGCTCCAGGTGTTTTGTTTTTGTCTGGATGGTATTCTTTAGCAAGTCTTCTGAAGTTAAGTTTTATATCTTGATCAGAACTTTTTCTGTTTACCTCTAATATTTCATAATAGTTTTTGTATTTCATATAAGTACCCCTTTAAAAACTAATAGTATAACTGATTTTTATTATACCATATTTAATACAAAATTCAAGTTTATTAACTTGCTTTTTTATTTTTTTTTTAGTATAATATGGAAGAACAGAGACAAATGGAGGTATGAATATAATGGACATTAATGATGAAAACTTTTTATCGGCGCAAAAAATTGTACCTGTAAAAATTGAAGAGGAAATGAAAAGGTCATATATTGACTATGCGATGAGCGTTATAGTATCTCGTGCTTTACCAGATGTAAGAGATGGACTAAAACCTGTTCATAGAAGAATCCTTTATACTATGTATGAAGATACATTATGGCCTGAAAAACCATACAGAAAATGTGCTAACATCGTTGGTAGTGCTATGGGTAGATATCATCCACATGGTGATGCTGCTATATACGATGCTTTAGTTCGTTTATCTCAAAACTTTTCACTTAGATACCCATTAGTTGATGGACATGGAAACTTTGGTTCAATGGATAATGATCCACCTGCTGCAATGAGGTATACAGAAGCAAAACTTCAAAAAGTAGCTTTAGAAATGTTAGGAGATTTAGATAAAGAAACAGTAGATTTTATACCTAACTATGATGATAGACTTAAAGAACCTACTGTATTACCTGCTAAATTACCTTACTTATTAATAAATGGAGCTTATGGTATTGCGGTTGGTATGGCATCAAATATTCCACCACACAACTTAACTGAAGTTGTTAATGGAACAATAGCTCAACTAGAAAATCCAGATATAACTAACGAAGAATTGATGCAATATATTAAAGGACCAGATTTTCCAACAGCTGGTATTATAGTTGGAAAAGAAGGAATAAAAGATGCGTATACTACAGGACGTGGTAGAGTATGCTTAAGAGCAAAAGCTGAAATTGAAGAAGATAATAGAGGAAGATTTAGAATAATAGTTACTGAAATTCCTTATCAAGTAAATAAAGCTGCTTTAGTAGAAAATATAGCTAAATTAGTACAAGCTAAAACAATAGAAGGTATATCTGACTTAAGAGATGAAACTGATAGAGAATCTGGAATGAACTGCTCTGTACGTATTGTAATAGAGCTAAAAAGGGATGCAAATCCAAATGTTGTTCTTAATTCTTTATATAAACATACTCAATTACAAAACACTCAAAGTATGCTTATGCTTGCTATTGTTGATGGAGTTCCAAGAGTATTAACTTTAAGAGAAATACTTGCTGAATATATTAAGCATAGAGAAAATGTTGTAATTAGAAGAACAAAATTTGATTTAGCAAAAGCTGAAGCAAGAATACATATTTTAGAAGGATTAAGAATTGCTATAGATAATATAGATGAAGTTATAAAAGTAATTAGAAATTCTTATGATGATGCTTTACAAAACTTAATGAAGCAATTTAATCTAACTGAAATTCAAGCACAAGCAATTCTAGATATGCAACTTAGAAGATTACAAGGACTACAAAGAGATAAAATCGAAGAAGAATATAATGAGTTACTTGCATTTGCTGCTCATTGCAGAGAAATACTTGCTTCTGAAGAACTAGTTAAAGGAATTATAAAAGATGAATTAACTGAGTTAAAGAACAAATATGGTGATGAAAGAAAAACTGCTATAACACATGGTGACGGAGATATAGATATTGAATCTTTAATAAAAGAAGAAAATAATGTTATAACTCTTACACACTTTGGATATGTAAAAAGAATATCTGCAGATGTATATAGAAGTCAAAAGAGAGGCGGTAAAGGTCTTACTGCAATGAATACTCGTGAAGAAGACTTTGTTGAGCATTTATTTGTAACTTCTACACATAATAGCATAATGTTCTTTACTAATACAGGAAAAGTATTTAGACTAAAAGCCTATGAACTTCCTGAAGCTAGTAGAACTGCAAAAGGAACTGCTATTGTAAATCTATTACAACTTGCACAAGGTGAGAAAATAGCAGCAGTTATGCCAGTAGAGAAATTTGATGATGACTCTAAGTATGTTTTAATGGCAACAAGTAATGGATTAATAAAGAAAACAAAACTATCTGAATATTCAAATATTAGAAAAACTGGTATTCAAGCTATAACTTTAAAAGAAAATGACGAGTTAATAGATGTTAGAATTACAGACGGTACTAATGATATAGTAATGGTAACAAGTCATGGCTTATCTATTAGATTTACTGAAGAAGAAGTAAGAGCTGTTGGAAGAACATCTATGGGTGTAAAAGGTATAGAGCTTGGTAAAGAAGATAAAGTTATTGGAATGGAACCTATTAAACCTGTAGCTGGAGAAAATGGCTATGTACTTGCAATAACAGAAAATGGCTTTGGTAAAAGGTCTGAAATAGAAGATTATAGATGCCAAAAAAGAGCAGGAAAAGGAGTTCTAACATACAAGATAACTTCTAAAACTGGTAATATTGTCGGAGTTAAAATTGTTGGCGAAGACGAAGATGTAATGATGATTACTGATACTGGAATAATTATTAGAATTAATGTAAAAGATATAAGCATACTTGGTAGAAATACACAAGGTGTTACATTAATGAGAACATCTGATGGTGGTAAAGTAATTAACATTGCTAAAGTACCAAAAGAAAATGAAGATGAAGAAGAATAATAAAATGTAAAGGAGTAGTTTAAAAGACTATTCCTTTATTTTTTTCACAAATTTTCGAAAAAATGAATACTTATTGCGTATAAAATGGTATAATATAGACTATATAAATGGAGGAATTTTTATGTTCGAGTTAAATTCAAATAATGTAAAGAAAATCCTAATAATTGCAACATATATAATTCTACTTTGCTTTATATTATTAAATATAAATGTTGTATTTAAGGCTTTAGCATACATTTTAGCACTTTTAAAACCTTTTATTTACGGATTTGCTTTTGCATTTATTCTTAATATACCACTATCTAAATTTGAAGATAGATTTACAAAAAAGAATGAAAGAAAAAAAGGAAAGAATGCATCAAAAAAGGAAAAACGTGGATTAATAAGAGCTATTGGAATAATATTATCATTAATAATATTTTTGGGAATAATATTTTTAACATTATTTTTAGTTATTCCAGAGTTTATTAACACAATAGACATATTTAAGCAAAATATACCTGAGGCTTTTTCTAGATTTCAAACTTGGCTTACAAATATGATGAGTAATTATCCAGGTATAATGGAGAAAATATCTGCTATTAAACCTAATTGGCAACAAATTGAATCAAATCTAGGAACTTTCATTAAAAATGCAGCAACTGGTATTATTGGTGTTTCAATAGATTTTGTTGTTAGTGTATTTTCTGGAGTTATAAATGTATTTATTGGCTTTGTATTTGCTATATATATGCTTATACAAAAAGAGAATTTAATAAGACAACTTAAAAAGATTGTTAGAAAATGCTTATCTGAAAAAAGTGCAGATAACTTAATTAGATTGGCAAGCTTTACAAATTCTGTATTTAAAAAATTCTTTGGAGGTCAGTTCTTAGAAGCATTAATATTAGGCGTTTTATGCTTTATAGGAATGACAATATTTAGAATGGAGTATGCACTAACTATATCTGTACTTATTGGAGTAACAGCTCTAATACCTGTATTTGGAGCATTTATAGGAACAATTATTGGTGCAATATTAATACTAGCTGTTAATCCAGTACACGCATTTTGGTTTGTAGTATTTATAGTTGTACTTCAACAAATAGATGGAAATTTAATATATCCAAGAATAATAGGTGGTTCAGTTGGATTACCTGCAATTTGGGTAATGTTATCAGTTATTGTTGGTGGAAACGGATTTGGAATTATTGGTATGCTTGTAGCAGTTCCACTTGCATCAGTAATATATGCGATAATAAAAGATACAGTTAATGAGAAAAAAATAGTTAACATGCAAAAATAGAAGGTAAGATTAAATCTTACCTTTATTTTATGCGTATTTTATGGTATAATATAATTACTTTAGTATCTCAGATGGTCGCTTGTTTTATGCAAGAGGAAAGTCCGGACACCATAGAGCAGGGTGCTAGATAACGTCTAGTGGGAGTGATCCTAAGGAAAGTGCAACAGAAAATAACCGCTATTTTTATAGTAAGGGTGAAAACGCGAGGCAAGAGCTCACGGACAACTATGGAGACATAGCTGTAGTGTAAACCCCACCTGGTGCAACACCAGACAAAAAGATTAAGATTGCTCGTCGTCTTTTAAGTTGGTGGCTTGAAATATATAGTGATATATATTCTAGATAAATGACCGTCAAATACAGAATCCGGCTTATGAGATACTAAAGTAAAATTATGTATAAACAACGGCTTAAAAAATCCGAAAAAATGCCGTTAATCGTCACGTAAATAAATGTTAATTGTATTGACATTTATTTTTTTTTATAATAAAATTGTAAGTAGCATAATTTTAATAAAGTGAGGAGGTATTTTTATGAAATTTAAAGCTTTAGAAGGAAAAAATGTGGAAATAGAAGTAGGACAAAATAAATACATGAGACATGCAATTGAAACACATTATATACAACTTGGAGAAAGTTATGTTGATTTAATTAAAAAATATGTTGTTCCTATTTATGAAGAGGGCGATATAGTATCGATAAGTGAAAAAATAATAAGTCTTTGTCAAAGAAGAATTGTATATAAAAAAGATGTTAAAGTATCAGGACTTGCAAAATTTTTATCTAAGTTTGCTATGAGAAGTGATGCTGGAGTTGGTGTAGATAATCCATATAAAATGCAATTTGCAATTAATCTATGTGGTAGACTAAAAGTCTTATGGGCTGCAATTGCCGGTGGAATATGTAAATTATTTGGAAAAAGAGGCGTATTCTATGAAATCGTTGGTCAAGAAGTTAGCGGACTTGATGGTTTCTATGGTAATGTATTCACAGATTACGCAGAATTTGGTATAAGAATACCAGATAATTCAACAGGTGTTTGTAATGAAATATTTGAAGCAACTGGAGTAAAATGTATGATTGTAGATGCAAACGACTTTAATGTTGAAATACTTGGTAAAGCTGATTCAATAGATTATAGTGATGAAGAATTAAAAGGTATGATTAAGGATAACCCTGCTGGTCAAGCTAAAACATTAACACCAATGGTTTTAGTTAGAAAAGCAGAGTAATATAGAAAAGAGGTTTGATTTATGGATAATTTATTTCAGATGAACAAATTTGAAGTTGTTGATATGCCTGGTATGAATACATTAGCTTTTTTAGTAGAAAAAGATTTTGATGCATATAAAAAGGGATATGCTTTACTATCTTTGGAAAAAATAAGAAGTGTAGATGTAAATAATGGCGGTCAAATAACTAAAACATTCAATGTAATGATAGACGACCCAGAAGATGAAGATGACATTGTGCTTTTAACTCTTACAGATAAAAAAGCGTATGTAAGTTCAGGAATATTAACAAAAGAAGGATTAAAAACTGACGAATCAAGTATTCCATTAACTTATGGTTCAATATATAACATTGAAGGAGTAGAATACAAAGAAGTAAACTATACACCAGATTTAAAGAGAAACTTTTCAATAGTAGATTCACAAACTGGTGAAGAAGTTACACCAACATTATATAGAGATGAAACAGGTGAAGTAAAAGGTAGATGTAAAATTATGCCTAACAGACCATATATAGTGTTAGAAGTAACAGTAGATGATGAATATGCTCGTAAAATTCTTGATGAAGAAGAAGCAAATGAAAGTATAGTTTAAAGGAGGTAGAAGAAAATGG
>CANRAK010000009.1 GCA_947628575.1 uncultured Clostridia bacterium
TAGATTTAGAAGTGATGGGTCAGAAAAGCCTTGAAACCATTTTGGATTACTTCTAATAACCTCGCTATATTTATCTAAATATGGTAGCATTTCCATTAAGAATTCTCCACCACGTGCAGCAACTATATATTTTACTCTAGTATCCTTATATAGTTCTATTAGCTCCTCTGCTCTTTGTTTTCCACTTGAGCTTACAAGACCTTCTTCTCTTCTTACATTGCTTGTTTCTATTACATCTAGACCTAACTCTTTAAGATTATTTATTGCTATATCTATCTTTTCCTTATTTGCTGTACTAGATACAGCTGTAGTTGCAATTAAATCTCCTTTTTTTAATTTTTCTGGATAAATTATTATTCCCATATACTACTCCTCCATTTCATACATTAAAATAGATAATAAATTTAATGCTGCTGTTTCTGCTCTTAAAATTCTACTGCCTAAACTTACAGATGATACATTTTTTATACTTTTTAATTTGTCTGCCTCATCAGGTGTAAAACCACCCTCAGCACCAATTATAATACCAATGTTTTTACATTTGTTCTCTTTCATACTTTTTATCTCTTGTCTTAAAGAGTCTTTTGAAGCTTCATAAGCAAATAGCACCTTATTATCCACTTCTTCTATTTTTTTACATAAGCTATTAAAAGTTTCAAAATTTTCTACTAATACATAGTCTGTTCTTCCACACTGTTTACATGCTTCATCTGCTATCTTACTTAGTCTTTCTTTTCTTTTTTGTTTTCCTTTTTCATCTAGCTTTACAATAACGTTACTTGAGAAGAAAGGTACTATCTTTTTTACACCAAGTTCTACAGCTTTTTGTATTACAAAATCTAGTTTATCATTTTTTAGCATAGCAATATATAACGTAACGTCTATACTAGGCTCTCCAATTTTTGGTGCTTTTTCAATAAATTCTAGTAATATACTATCTCGTTTTATATCCATTATTTTATATATATTATCATTTACAGTAATATTTTCTCCTATATTATGTCTTAATACTTGTATATGTTTAACTTCATTTCCTTTAATCTGTATATTATTTTTATCTATATATTTTATATCATTTTCTTCAACAATAAATCTTCTAGCCACAATATGCCTCCCTATATTTAGAAACATTATATCAAAAGAAGGAAAAAAAATAAAGGTAGAGTTTAAATTACTCTACCTTAAATATCATATTATTTTGCCATTATAGCATTTTTTCTAACAACATATACGATACCTGCAACAGACATTAGTAACATAGCACTAATAGCATATACTGCTATATCTGAAGTGTTAACTACTTCAAGTACTACACCATCTTTACTATCTATTGTAAATACATATCCGTTTAAATCGTCATCTTTTAGTTCATAGCCTTCTGGTGCTTTTATTTCAACAAATTTATATGTTCCATAATAAGCATTTTCCATAGACCATTCACCATTTTCATCAGTAACTGCATCTTTAACTAAGTATACCATTTCTCCAGTTTTTGGATTGATTACATAGTCATTTGCTTCTTCGTCCCATAAAGCAATTGAGAATACGCATCCTGCTAAAGCTTCTCCTGTTTCTTCATCAACTTTTCTAACTTTTAATGGAGCTGTTTTTCTAACATTTGTAATCTCAATTGGTTCAGGAGTCCATACTAATTCATCTTTAACACTGAAATAGTAATCTACTAAAAATTCATGTGGTTCTTTATTTAATTCATACATCTTAGGCGCTTCTATTTCTGTAAATGTATATGTTTCTCCTTTAGTGAATTTATCTAAAGGCATATTTAAATCACCATTTTCATTAGTTATTCCATAGAATACTACTTCACCATTTTTATCTTTTATTTCAAATTTACATTTAGGAATAGCTTCACCAGAGAATATATCTGTTTTATTTAGTAGTTCAGGTGCTACAGATGGATTTGGCATAATTTTGTATACCATTGCATCAACATCTGCTGCTGTAAGCTCTACTTCTATTGGCTTAGTGCTCTTAATATACTCTTTAGGACATTTTTCTTCTTTTAGATAATATAATCCTAATGGTATATCATTTACTTGAACTAATCCAGAACCGTCAGTTTTTAATGTAACTTCTTGTTCTACACCATTTATGTTTATTTTTAAAGTTTTTTTACATTTTTCATCTGTGTATAGTTTAAATTCTACACCTTCAATTCCTATTATTTTATTTTTAGGATCTTCAAAGTATCTTTGTACTTCAGTTTTTGTCATAGATTTAATGTTTTCCATTATATCATCTATTTCATCATCTACTAAATCTTGATCTACTGATGAACCATTATATACTACAGTAGAACCAGATGATGATGAAATTTTACCTAACATTATTGAAGCACTCTTGTAGTTTTTAATTCTTAAAGTAGCTGTTTTTTCTGGCATATAACCTTCAAATAATAATTGGTTAGATCCATTACCATATATTCTTACAGAATCTCTACCATCTGTATTAGCAAATCTTTTTAATACAATGTCTCCCATATATGCATTTTTGAAATCTTTATCTACTGTAACAATAAGTCTGTTTTCTTGTTTTACAGCAGTGATTCCTTTTGGTAAGCTTGCTTGATCTACTGACCATTCTGCTTTTTGGAAAACACTATTTCTATCTACAAAAGATACTGTTTCACCAGGTAAAACTGTATTTTTTGTTCCATTTTCAGCCATAAAGTTTGGTTGTTCATTTTCATTAAATAATTCATAATAGTTTGCAAGAGATACATATTTAGCTAAGATGTCTCTTGTTGTTCCTTCATCCCAAGTGATTGAATCTCCATTCCAAGTGTGAACTCCTCTGTATAATCCTTTAGAAGATAATATACCATTATCATCTGAGTCATTTTGGAATCTATCATAATTTACATCGATGTATTTGTATCCATCATCTAAAGCAGCACCTATTCCACCTGGATAAACTGTACCGCCAGAATCTGCTCTAGCTTCTAGTTCAGCAGATACATTTCCAGTTGTTTGACTCCAAATAAACCATTGAGCTGCCATATAAGAATTGTTATCTGTTGGATAATTGTATTTCCACCAAGCATAAGCAATATTTAGTGATCTTTTAACAGTATCTGACATCATATTATAATATCCTGTGTCATTACCCGCTTTAATTGGCATTGGCATTGCCTCACTAATACTTGTTGTACTAATATTTGATGGGAAAACTGTAGGCTCGTCATAAACAACTCCACCTTTTGTCATAACAGCTTGTTGTATACAAAATACATTTCTTGACTCAACACCATTACTTACCCATAGTACTGAGTTACCCATGTAATTTTGTTTACCATAGCTACCATATTGAAATCTATATCCTGTTGGTAACTTATTTTCACCTAAAGTCCAAGCAGCATAAGTTCTATTAGTAGCCCCTACCATTACAAGCATAAACATAGTGACTAATAATAATCTTAGTTTCTTCATACTTTATTCCTCCTCTTAATCTCTAAGTATAATTTTATTTAACCACCATATATAACTATTTTCAACATTTTATGACTTTTTCAACATAAATTTAATATTACTGTAATATTGTAACAATTAAGTCCTAGACGCTCTGTCTAGGACTTATATGTTATATTATGATTTTTTTTCTAATACTGGTATTATTTGTTTCTTTCTAGATACTACTCCTGGTAAAAATGCAGTATTATTTTCTAGATTTTTTCCAAAAGCTGTTTCAAAAATATTTGAGCTATTACCAAGTACAATAGCTTGAGAATTGCTATTTATTATATCTGTAATTGCTAATACAAAAACATCTACATTATTAGCATTAATATCTGCATTAATAGCTTCCTCTATTTCTTCTTTTCTAGTCATCATATCTGCTATATCTGCTGTATTTACTTGTGCTACTTTAGCTTTTTTACCATTTAGGTCAAATTCTTTACAATCTAATTCAATTAACTCTTTTGCAGATAAATCACTTAAATCTGTACCAGCTTTTAACATTTCTAATCCGTATTTTTCATAATCTAGTTCTGCTATTTTTGCAAGCTCATGAATTGCTTTTTCATCTTCATCTGTTTTAGTAGGTGATTTTAAAAGTAATGTATCTGAAATTATAGCGCTAAGCATAAGGCTTGCAATTTTCTTATCTATTTCTACACCATTTTCTTTATATAATTTATATAGTATTGTTGATGTACATCCAACTGGTTCTGCTCTGTAATATAACGGTTCTGCAGTTTTAAAATCACAAATTCTGTGATGGTCTACTACCATTTTTATTTTTGCATTTTCAATATTATCTGCACTTTGTGAAAACTCGTTATGGTCTACTAATATAACTTCTTGTCCATCCTCAACTTTTTCAATTAATTCTGGTGCTTGTACACCTATATGTTCAAGTGCAAACTTTGTCTCCTTATTTAAATCTCCTAATCTTTTTGCATCTACATCTTTTCCTAATTTTCTTTGTAAATCTGACATTACAATTGCTGAGCAAATTGTATCAGTATCTGGACTTTTATGTCCAAAAGTAATCATTTTTTCCATTTTCTCCTCTTCCTTTCTTATATTTTTTCTTCTTGTTTATATTTTATTCTTTGTAGATTTTCTCTATGTCTGTATAAAATAATAACAAGAGATATAACCAAAGCTGGAATATAATTACAACCCATAACTATAGACAAAATTAAATATAATATACATCCAGCTAATGTTCCTTTAACTATAACTTTTGTAAGTGCTATTATCATGATTGAAGTAACAACACAGATTATTACATACTTATGATTAAAAATAGCCATAAGTGTAATAAACTCAAATATTCCTTTACCGCCGTTAAACTTGTATACTGCTGGGAAACAATGACCAAGCATTGTACCAAGTATTACAGCACTTTTAAAAGCACTTGTAGTAATATCTAGATTAAACCATATTGCTACTAGTTTTGCAACATAATAACTTACAATTACTTTTAAAATATTAGTTATTAAAACTAGTACTCCAAGTGGTCTACCTAATACTTTAACTGTATTAAATACTCCTGCATCCATGCTACCTGTTCTTCTAATGTCTACTCCAGTTTTTTTATTACATAATATAATAGCAGCATTAAACATGCAAATAATATATACTAAAATGAATATTAAAAAAATATATATATTCATTGCATATCTCCTTACTTATCTCCATTTTTTCTTTCACGTATTATCATATGTATAGGTGTTCCTTTAAATCCAAATTGTTTTCTTAAATGATTTTCTATATATCTAACATATGAAAAATGCATTAAATCTTTAGAATTAACAAATACAACAAAAGTAGGTGGTCTAGTTGATACTTGTGTCATATAGTACACTTTTAATCTTCTACCTTTATCTGATGGTGGTTGTGTTATTGTAACTGCATCAGCTAATACATCATTTAATAGTCCTGTTGGTATTCTTTGACTATTTTGCTTATCTACTTCATTAATCATAGTAAATATCTTATCTACTCTTTGACCAGTAGATGCAGATATAAATATAATTGGTGCATATGTTAAATATGCTAACCTACTATATACTTCTTTTTTATATTTTTCTAATGTATTAGTTTCTTTTTCAACTAAATCCCACTTATTAATTACAATTATCACACCTTTTCCAGCCTCATGTGCAAGACCAGCTATTTTTTCATCTTGTTCAGTTACACCTTCTGTAGCATCTATCATTATTAAGCATACATTAGCTTTTTCTATAGCGCTTTTAGCTTTAAGTACAGAATATTTCTCTAATGTATCGTATACTTTATTTTTTCTTCTAATTCCAGCTGTATCTACAAAAATATACTTTCCATAGCTATTTTCAAAATATGAATCTATTGCATCTCTTGTAGTACCAGCAATATCTGAAACAATTACTCTTTCTTCACCAAGTATTTTATTTATTAATGATGATTTTCCTGCATTAGGCTTTCCAATAACAGCCACTCTAATTGTTTCTTCATCTTCTTGTTCTGGCTCGATATTATCAAAATTATCATAGATAGCATCTAGCAACTCACCTATTCCAAGCTTTTTTCCAGCAGATATTGGTAATGGATCACCTAGTCCTAAGTTATAGAACTCATACATTTCATCTGGTGGATTTCCTACTCTATCACATTTATTACATACTAAAATAACTGGTTTTTTAGTTCTTCTTAGCATTTGAGCTACTTCTTCATCTGAAACAGTAACACCACTTCTAACATCTGTAATAAAGACTATTACATCTGCTATATCCATAGCAAGTTCAGCTTGTCTTCTCATCTGCTTTAATATTATATCTTCAGACTCAGGTTCTATCCCACCTGTATCTATAACTTGAAAAGTTGTACCTCTCCATTGACAGTCTGCATATATTCTATCTCTTGTAACACCAGGTATATCTTTAATTATTGCAATTTTCTCACCTGCAAGCACATTAAATAAAGTAGACTTTCCAACATTCGGTCTACCAACTATCGCTACTACTTTTTTTGACATCTTCTTCCCTCCTTTTTTAAAGGCTAAAATTTTACAAGGTATATTTTACCATTTTTTATGTAAAAAGTCAAAAAAATAGGTAGAAAACTTTCTACCTATAATTTCATATTTATTTTCTATTTTTTCTATTACTTATATTATTAGAAAGTATATTAAGTATTAAAGTAAATATTATAAGTAAAGTTGGATATATGATGTTTAAACCATAAAATTTGGATAAAAACACACATATTATAGTTAATGCTGAAAAAATAATAACTATATAATTCATTTTATTTATAAATTATATCCTTTCCATAGTATTTTTTTATTATTTCTGCAAAATTAGTTTTATTAAATTCAACATTACTTTCACTAGTTATAAATATTCTTTTTCCATCAACCCATTCAATATCTATGCTCCAAGCAACATCACTATTTACATCTTTTTCGTCAGATTCGAAGTTATATATATTAGTGTTGTAAATTTCTTCATTAAAATCTAGAAATCTATTCATTGACCATTTAGTATCTTCCATAGTTGAAAAATTACTATATGATGCAACTATATCTTTTTCAGTATCATACACATCTTGTAAATAATTCACTAAATATACATCATAGCCCTCATCTATCTTTTCACTATATACAAAACTTCTTATAGGGTTATCTGCATGTACATGATATTTATCTGCCTTATATTTATTTATTCCAATAACAGTACAAATTAAAGCAACAATTAAAATTATAGCTATAAAAATGTAATGAATGTTATTTACATTTATTATTTTCTTTTTTTCTCCAAGCTTAGTATCTTTACTCTTTTTTATCTTTTTAGGCATTATCTAACTCCTTCTTCTTGCTCTTTAGCATCTAATTCTCTTTCAGAAGTAAGCTCACCTTTTACAACTACTCTTTTTGTAGCAGCTTGTGTACAAGTAATAAGTGTTATCTCTCTTTTTGTACTACCTTTTAATACATCTGTTCTAGAAGGATCTACTACCTCTACAGAAGTTACAGTATAAATATATTCATGTGTTTTAGTAACTACTCTTACTTTATCTCCATACTGACATTTATGTAAGTTTCTAAATATCTCTGTATATATGTTATTATGTGCTGCTAAACAGAAATTACCAATTTGTCCAGCATCAGCACATCCTTGGAATTTACCTATATAATTTTTTAAAATTTCATCATCAGTTCCTTCTACTATTTGTCCTCTTATTGAATAAGCTGGTATATCTAATACAGCTATAGCATTACCTGTTACTCTCAAAGGTGTATTATCCTTACTTGCTAAAGCTGCAAATATATTAGTATCTTTTGAACTTGATACTGAAATTTGCTCTGTTAATGTTTTAATCTTTTCTTGATTTAATAAGTTCTTAACCTCAATTACAGCAAAAGAAGTTACAGCTATAAATATAACTAATATAACTAGCTCTTTAAATCTTGCTTTAAATTTTAAGGCTCTTAATTTTTTCATTAGTATCATCCTCCCAAATAGATAACCAAAATTATCCATATATTAAAATTATAACATATTTATTGTTTTTTAGTCAAACATATTTTTTAATTCTTTTATGTAATCTTTACATATTTCTCTTAATTTTCTTAAAACCATCCTATTTATTGACATTTTTCTTTAATTAATATATAATATTTATGTCATTTTACAAAAAAAGACATATGAGGTTTGAATATATTTTTAAGGAGTTTTAAATTATGAAAATTGGCATTTTTACAGATACATATAATCCAGTTACTTCTGGTGTTGTAACTTCCATTAATATGGTAGAACAAGAAATGAAAAAACGTGGACATGAAGTTTATGTCTTTACAACATCTAAATCTGTACAACCAAATGAAAATCAAACACTATATATGCTAAAAAGTATGCCGTTACTTATAGCTAAACAATATAAAAATAGAATTGCTACATTCTATTCAAGAGAAGTAGCTAAACAAATTAAGGAGTTAGGACTGGATATAGTTCATACTCAAACTGAATTTTCATTGGGTGCATTTGGAAAAATTATATCTAGAAAATATGATATTCCTTTTATACATACATATCATACAATGTGGGAAGATTACATACATTATATTACACCAATAAAAGGAAGAAATATTTATCTAAAAAGAATTGTAAGAAACTTTTCAAGAGGTTTTGTTAGAAAAGCTGAGTGTGTTATTACTCCATCTAATAAAACAGCTAAATATTTAAAATACAAATGTAAAGTTAAAAATAAACCTATATATATTATTCCTACAGGAATAGATATTGAGCCTTTTAAAAAAGAAAACTTCACTTTAGAAGATAAAAATAATTTAAAAGAGTCTTTAGGTATAGGTAAAGATAAAAAAGTTATTCTATTTTTAGGTAGAGTAGCTGAAGAAAAAAGTATAGACGTACTAATGGATAGTATGCCAGATATATTTAAAGATTACCCTAATGTTGTATTTGTTGTAGTTGGCGATGGACCTGGAAAAAAATCTTTAGAAGAACAAGCTAGCAAATTAAATATAGCAGATAAAGTAATATTTACAGGTAAAGTTCCTTGGAACGAAGTACCTAAATACTATAACATAGGTGATGTATTTGTTAACGCTTCTATAACAGAAACACAAGGTCTAACGTTTGTAGAAGCTATGGCAGCTGGTCTACCAATTGTAGCAAAATACGCACCTAACCTATCTGAATTTATTAAAGATGGGAAAAATGGTATTTTAGTTAGAAGGAATTCAGATTTTAAACATGCTATAATAAATATACTTGAAGATAAAAAATTAGGAAATAAACTAATAGATAATGGTTATATAACTGCCAAGGAATATTCAATAGAAGAATTTGGCGATAAACTAGAAATGCTTTACTCTGAAATAATAAAGCTACACGAAGCTAAAAAACAAGCAGAAACAAAAGCAGAAAAAAATGAACAAAAGAAAGCAATATATAAACGTATTGGAGAAAAATTACTAAAATTAACTAGACTTAGAAAGTAGGATGTGATTATTTTATGTGGCTTATTACTTTTTTGCTAATACTTCTTATTAGCTTAATAATTGTAGTAATAATGGATACTGCTATGAAACTTGCACTTATGATTACTACACTATATAACTATGAAACTAAAAAATTATTTATACCAGCTATTCTTACAGTTGCACTCTGGGCAATATTACTTATTGGTTGTTTTAATACAATTAACACATCTCTTAATAACAATGCTGTTGACCTTATATTCTCTATGGTTTTTGAACATTCTCTAATAGATGAATATAAGCCTGTTATAATTAAAGCACTATTATCCACATTTATAATGGGAACTTTATTACAGTCTTTTACATATTACACTGTAAATATAAACTATCAAAAAATATCTGGTACTGTAAGATTTTCAATAAAGAAATTAATTAAAATTATATATAAAAAAATATTTAAAAAAGACTTACCTAGTAAATACAATTCAGCATTATCTGAAATACAAAGAGTACCAAAAAAACTTACTTTTATTCGTGCTATAATAACTAGCATTATTTCAGTAATTATAACTTTATGTGTATGCTATGGGTTATTTGTTCTAGGAAGTGCTTTAAGCGGTAAAATACTAAAGATGCTTTAAAAAAGAGCGTAGAATTAAATTCTACGTTCTTTTTGCTACTCTCTTATCTATATAATTATTACATATATCTAAAAGCTCTTTAGTATCTTTATTTATCTGTTCACTTTTAAAAGTCTCTTGTATTCTGTTATAAAAAGAATCTAAGTATTTTTTATTCTTTATATATCTTAAACAAAAGTTAAAATTAAAATCAAAAACATATCCATAAAATACTAATATTAAATCAGCATTATTTTCTATATATTTATAACTAATAAAATGCTCATTTTTAAATCTTTCCATTAATTCTTTTTTCATAGTAAGATTTTTAAAATCTTTATACCAGAATATATCTTCCATTTTATCTTCGTTCATAACACGATATATATCCATCTTATCTGCATCTCTAATTATCTTAGCAAATAGCAAAGCATCTCCTGTAAGGCTTTTATCTATTTCTGCTTTATTATGATTATATACTGCAACTTTAATTATATCATCATACTTATTTGTATCAATAAAGTTCTTTATCAGTCCATCTTCATATAACACTTTTAAACTATACTGTGCATGGTCTACTCCAGAGTCTTTATCACTAAAAGTATTATATACTCTTACTTGTTCAAATCTACCTATGTCATGAAATATACCAATAAGCTCTGCTAACTTTGTCTGCTCCTCATTTAAATTTAAATCTATAGCAATTAATTTTGACATTTCTACTACTCTTAAAATATGCTTTACTTTTATTCGTATTCTTCCATTATTGATATCATATTTTTCTACATATTTCATAAATTCTTCTTTTGCTTTATCTATATCTATCATTTGTCCTCCTATCCTACTATTCTTCCTAGTTGTTCGCCAAATTTTAATAGCAATGTTTCTTTTATTTTTCTATTTTCTTCCAATTCTAAATTTTTATCATTTTTTAATATATCTTTTACTGCTTCTTGTGTTTTTTCTAATACTTTAGTATCAGTTAGCAAATTAGCTAACTTAAATTCAGGCATTCCTGATTGTCTTATTCCAAAGAAATCACCTGGTCCACGTAGCTCTAAATCTTTCTTTGCAATATAAAATCCATCATTACTTTTTCTCATAGTATCAAGTCTTTCTCTTGATATAGCTGACCTATTGTTACTCTTTAATATACAATAAGATGCATCACTTCCTCTACCTACTCTACCTCTAAGTTGATGTAGAGCTGCAAGGCCAAATCTATCAGCATTTTCTATAACCATTACCGTAGCATTAGGAACACTTATTCCTACTTCTATAACAGTTGTAGAAATCAATATATTAATCTTATTATCTTTAAAGTCTTGCATTATGCTATCTTTTTCTTTGTTTTTCATTTTTCCATGTAATATAGCTACAGAGTAATTTGAAAATTCCTTTTTATATTCCTCATATAATTTTTCTACAGAATTTAAATCTAATTCCTCATTTTCTTCAACTAACGGACAAACTACATACGCTTGTCTTCCCTGATCAATATTTTTCCTTAAGAAATTATATACTCTTTGATTATATGTATCATTTACAACAAAAGTTTCAACAGGCTTTCTTCCTGGAGGAAGCTCATCTATTACAGATAAGTCTAAGTCACCATATAGAATTATTGCAAGTGAACGTGGTATAGGGGTAGCTGTCATTACTATTGTATCTACAATATTTCCTTTTGCAGATAATTTCATTCTCTGCTTTACACCAAATCTATGTTGTTCATCTGTAATAACTAGCCCTAAATTATTAAATTCAATATTATCTTCTATTATAGAATGTGTACCTATTAAAATATCTATATCATTATTTTTTAATCTTTCAACTATCTTTTCTTTTTGTTTCTTAGTAGTACTAGATGTAATTATCTCAACCTTCATATTTAGTTTTTCAAAATACTTAGATAATTCAAGATAATGCTGATTAGCAAGTATTGTAGTTGGTGCCATAAGTGCTGCTTGATATCCATTTTTAACAGCAATATACATAGCTATAGCTGCTACCATTGTTTTTCCGGACCCAACATCTCCTTGTACTAGTCTATTCATGATTTTTTCTGATGCCAAGTCTTCTTTTATTTGCTCAACAACCTTTTTTTGGGCATTAGTAAGCTCAAAAGGAATTACTTTTAAAAATTCACTACAATCTAAATCTTTATACACATTAGTCTTACTTGTATTCATTTCAATATCTTTCATTTTCATTAATGCAAGTTGAAATAAAAAAAGTTCTTCAAATATAATTCTATTTCTAGCTGTCTGTATCATATTATAATCTTTTGGAAAATGTATATTATTCACAGCATAATTTATCTCAGCTAGTCCATACTTTCTTCTAAAATCATTTGAAAATATATCCTCTAGTAATATTCCTTTATCTATTATTATACTTGTAACAAGCTTAAATAAGTAGTTTTGTGTAATACCTGCTGTTAAACTATAGATTGGATATAATCCTTGTACCTTATCTAGCTGTGATAATTCATATATACTACATGAATCTACATTTGCTCTAGTTGGACTTGCAAAAGATACCTTTCCGTAAAAAAGATATGAATTTCCCTCTTTTAATCTATCTTTTATATATATTTGGTTAAACCAAGTAAGAAAAGCTCTATTACCTTCTTCATCAATAACTACAGTTGATACTATTTTCTTTTTTCTTGCATAAGAAATTGTTACAGGCTTTATTAGTGTACCAATAAATAATACATTTTCATCTTTATTAAATTCTCTTACATTTTTCAACTTAGTTCTATCTTCATAAGTTCTAGGATAATATTCTATTAAATCTCTTATTGTATATATTCCTAGTTTATTTAATAATTCATACATTTTTGGTCCAACACCTTTTACATATTGAACACTTGTATCTAATTTTATATTCTCCATTTACTCACCACATCTTAATTATATAGCAAAACATACGTTTTATCTATACTGAAAATATAAAGTAGCAAATGCTACTTTATTTAACTTCTGTTTTCCATAGTCCATGTTTATTACAATATGCGTATATTGTTGAACCTTGTATATATGGAAATCTAGCTTGTGCTTCTTGCTCTGGATATAGCTTAACCACATATTCTTTATTATCTGAAACTAGCATAATCCATTCAATGTAATGCTCTTTTTCCATAACATGATTAACTGTTACATATATTTCATCTTCAACCTTTTCATATACAGGTAAGTGTTTTTCAATAGCGCACTCCTCTGTATTAGGTTTTATATCTATCATTTCACTATCACAACACATAACTTTTGAGTTGTTTTTTACTCTTACTATATTTCCACATTTTAAACATTTCTTTAATTTTATTTCATTATTCATAGTATATCCTCCTTTATTTTTAATCACATATTTATTATATATAATCTAAATATATATGTCAATAATATTAATGTTTCTTACAAATAGTTACAACTACAACAATGAAAAATAGAGAAATTTAACATTCCTCTATTTTCTATTTCATTATTACTTAATTAAATCTACTATATCTTTTGCATAATCACTAACTATAAAATATGCATAATTTCCTTTTGACCCTATTTGTCTATTCTTTACTAACTCATATTCTTCTGTTAGATAATCTTTCCACATTTCATCATAACTTTCTCCATAATTTTGAAGTGCTTTAACTACATTTTCTACATTTCCTTCTGTTGCTTCAATTATAACATACATATTTGAACTTACATTAACATAAGGCTTTAATCCAATATAGTTACTAACCCACTCAGGATTTATACCTGCTTCACTTTCAAGATAAGTAAGAGAAATGCTTTCCATTCTTGCAGTGTCAAAATCAGTAGATTCTTCTATATTTGATGAAAGTGCTGTGAAATCAATATTTACTGGAACAGTATCATCTTTTTTATTATTTATAATAGCCATTACCATTATAACAACTGCACTAATAATAAATATAGCTAACACTATTGCTAGTACAACATTTGTCTTTTTCATCACTATCACTCCCTTAATTACATTATATTATAATTATACACTATTTATTTATTATTTCAAGTAATAATTTATTAACAATCTGTGGATTTGCTTTACCTTTTGTTTCTTTCATTATCTGTCCAACTAAAAATCCTATTGCTCTATCTTTTCCTGCTTTATAATCTGCTACAGATTGTGGATTTGCTTCAACTATTTTTTCAACTAGTTGCTTAATAGCTCCTTCATCTGAAATTTGAACTAACCCTTTCTTTTCAACAATATCTTTTGCATTCTCTCCTGTTTCAAACATTTCTTCAAATATTTGTTTTGCTATTTTAGAAGATATTGTTCCTTTATCTATTAAGCTAATTAAAGTAGCTAGATTTTCTTCAGTTACTTTTGAATCATAGATTTCTATTTCTTTTTCATTTAGCATTCTAGTAAAGTCGCCCATAATCCAGTTAGATACTGCTTTTGGATTATTGCATAAACTATTTGTTTTCTCAAAGAAACTTGCTGTGTATTTAGATGCTGTTAATATTTCTGCATCATACTCTGGTAATCCAAACTCCTCTATATATCTTTCTTTCTTTATATGTGGCATTTCAGGTAATGAATTTTTAATGTTATCTATATACTCATCGCTTAATACTATTGGAGCAAGGTCTGGCTCAGGGAAATATCTATAATCTTGTGCATCTTCTTTTGAACGCATAGCATATCCAATACCTTTTGCATCGTCCCATCTTATTGTTTCCTGATGAATTACTCCACCATTTTCAATAACTTCAATTTGTCTTTTAGTCTCAAATTCAATTAGATTATGTATAGCTCTAAATGAGTTTAAGTTTTTAGTTTCAGTTCTTGTTCCAAACTCTTTTTGGCCAACTGGTCTTACAGATAAGTTTACATCACATCTTAGTGAACCTTCTTGCATTTTACAATCACAAACTTCTAAATATTCAAGTGTTGATTTTAAGTTTTGCATATATGCAACTGCTTCATCTGCATTTCTTATATCTGGCTCTGAAACTATCTCAATTAATGGAACTGCACATCTATTCATGTCTACTAAAGTATCTCCTGTGTATGCATCATGAATTAATTTACCAGCATCTTCTTCTATATGTATTCTAGTAATACCAATTGTCTTTTTATTTCCATTAACATTAATATCTATATGACCACCTATACATAAAGGTAAATCATATTGTGATATCTGATAAGCTTTTGGTAAATCTGGATAGAAATAATTTTTTCTATCTTGCTTAGAAAATCTAGATATTTCACAATTTGTTGCAAGTCCAGCTTTTACAGCATATTCAACAACTTTTTCATTTAATACAGGTAATGTTCCTGGCATACCTGTACAAATTGGGCAACAATGAGTGTTAGGATCAGCGCCAAAAGATGTTGAACAGTTACAATATATTTTTGTATTAGTTGAAAGCTCTGCGTGTACTTCAAGTCCAATTATAACTTCATATTCTTTCATTCTACTTTTCCTCCTTCATTGTTGGTTTTTCATTATGATAAGTTGTATTTTGTTCAAAAGTATAAGCTACTTGTAATAAGTTTTTCTCATCAAATGCTTTACTAATAAACTGAATACCTATTGGTAATCCTTCTTTATCAAAACCACCTGGTACTGAGATACCTGGAAGTCCTGCAATATTTACAGGAACTGTATATATATCTTCTAAATACATTTCAAGTGGAGATGCATTATGTGCTCCAAACTTAAATGAAGTGTTAGGTGCAGTAGGTATCATTATAACATCACAATTTTCAAATGCTTTCTTAAAGTTTTCCACAATAAGTGTTCTAACTTGTTGTGCTCTTTTATAATAAGCATCATAGTATCCAGATGAAAGTACATAAGTACCTAGCATAATTCTTCTTTTTACTTCTTCACCAAAACCTTCAGTTCTAGATTTTACATATAAATCATCTAAATCATTAAAATCTTTTGCTCTATATCCATATCTTATACCATCATATCTTCCAAGATTAGATGACGCCTCTGCTGTTGCAATTATATAATATGTAGCTAGAGAATATTTTGCATACTCTAAATTTACTTCTTGGATTTTAGCTCCAGCATTTTTTAAAGTTTCTATAGCTTCATCATAAGCTTTTCTAACATCAGGATTAATACCATCAGTAATAAAATCTGTTGGTATACCTATTACTTTATCTTTTACATCATTTACTAATGCTTTAGTATAGTCTACTTTTTCTAAATTAGCAGATGTAGTATCCATCTTATCATATCCTGCTATTACATTAAGCATAGTTGCTGCATCTTCTACTGTTTTAGTAAAAGGCCCTATTTGGTCTAAAGATGATGCAAAAGCGATAAGACCAAATCTAGATATAAGTCCATAAGTTGGTTTAAGTCCGACAACTGAACAATATGATGCAGGTTGTCTAATTGAACCACCTGTATCAGATCCTAAAGATGCATAAGCCATATCTGCTGATACAACGGCTGCACTTCCACCAGATGAACCACCTGGTACTCTTGTTAAATCCCATGGATTTTTTGTCTTTTTCATATATGATGTTTCAGTAGAAGAACCCATAGCAAATTCATCCATATTTGTTTTACCAAGTATAATTGCTCCTGCTTCTTCTAGTTTTTTTACAACTGTTGCATTATATATTGGTGTAAAATTCTCAAGCATTCTTGATGCACATGTTGTTTTAACACCATTTGTACAAATATTGTCTTTTATGGCTATTGGTACACCACCAAGTACACCTATATCTTCATTATTATCTAATTTTTTTTGTAGTTCTTCTGCTTTTTGATAAGCTCTCTCTTGTGTTAAAGTAATATATGCATCAACTTTAGGTTCAACTTCTTCAATTCTAGAATATACACTATCTAGAACTTCTTTAATTGAAACTTCTTTGTTTTTTATTTTTTTTGCTATATCAGTTAAAGTTAAACTGTATAAATCCATTAATTATTCCTCCTATTCAACTACTTTTGGAACACTTATGCAACCTGCATCTTTACTAGGTGCATTTTTAAGTATTTCCTCTCTATTATATGAAGCTTCAACTTCATCTTTTCTAAACACGTTCTTTATATCTAAAATGTGAGCTGTAGGCTTTACATTCTCAACATTAATACTTGAAAGCTCGTTTGCAAAATTTACTATTTCAGATAAGTTATTAGTGTATTTTTCTAATTCTTCTTCTGTTAAACTAAGCTTTGAAAGCTTTGCAATATGTTTTACGTCTTCTTTTGACACACTCATGAAAAAATCCTCCTTTATATACATTGACTATTATACTTTAAATGGTAATTTCTGTCAAGGTAAAATGCTTATATATAAGTATTTTTGACACGATTTACCAGTTAAAAAGGAATAACCTTTTTTAGATTATTCCTTATCTAATTTTTAATTTATATTACTCAAAATATTTAGCTATTAGCTCTTGTGTACCATCTCTTTTTATAACTACTATACTATCTCCTATAATCTCTCCATTTCCATTTTGCATAGCTACGCCTCTTACTCCAACTACATCAGTTAGGCCATCTATACTCATAAAATCATATTGTCTATCTAGTATTGCCTTAAAAGGAAGATATTTTACTGTTCCATCAGATAGTACAATTACTAGTGCTGTTGTAGAAAGATCTGTTCCAAATTTTAAAATCTTTGCTTCAATAATATCTGCATCAACATTTAAATCATATTGAACATTATCATATGGTGTAAAATTACTAGCACCAAATCCAGTAGAATTTGTATTAGAAGATGCAAAGAAGAAAAATGTTTTATCTACTATTATAATTTCTACACCTGAATATTCTAAAGTTTCCCTAAAGAACTTAATGCTATTACCTTCTGGTATATACTTTATGCTATTTTTATCACTAGTAATCTTAAATTCTGCTTGTTTTTCAACAGATACTTTATTTTCGTCTACATTATTTTGCTCTGCAATTTCCTCGTTTTCTTTAACTTTTTGCTCTAGTTGTGCTATATAATTATGTGAATTGTTTAGCTTTACTATGCAAACACATAACGCACTCATACTTGATACAATTATTACTAATAAAATAATTAAAGTTATTTTACTTTTCATACTTTTCCCCTCTTATTTTTCTTTTTCAATTCTTATTCTTCTTTTTCTTCTTGGATTATATAAATTAACGAGCATCGCGACAATACTTGCAACAATAGTGTTTGCCATTACTCTTATTGGATAAATCCAGCTTATCTCAGGCACTTCATCAAGAGTAATAGCTAAAAATACATAACACGCTATTAAGATATATTCGTTTTTATTTATCAGTTTACTGCAAAAATATAGTATTAAAAATACTCCTATTGGTATAAGCATTATTGTAGCTATATTAGATTTTGTAATATATATAATACACATAGCTATTGTACCAATTATGCCACCAATCACAGTTGCAGATATTCTATTATGTATTTCATGTATACTTCTAACAACATCCCCTTGAACAGCTAGTACTGCTACTATCGCCATTTCATAAGGTCTTAATAATCCTTGACTAAATGTTCCAATAATCATAACTATAAAAACAGCAAGCACTGTCTTCATAATTCTTAATCCTGGAACTTCTATATGTGCTACTTTCATAGTTCTACCTCAATTAAATGTTAACATATAAAAATTAAATAATCAAGTATTTAATCTTCAAATTTACGTATAAAGAGGTAGCCATTAGCTACCTCTAAAATCAAGTTTATTTAAGTCTATATATGAAAAAACCATTTTATTTGAATTGTTATTGAATTCGTTGTATGTACATGTAAATTTTAAAGCTAAATTTACAAACTTATACCTTCATATCTCACCCCTCTCTTATTTAACATCATTATACTTTTTTAATGTGTATTATCTATGTTAATAATGTTAAATCTATATGAAGTTTTAGTATTTACATTTTTGTTAGAGATTAGTTAATACCGCTACTTCTAATATAATTATAATTTGTTATTGTGAAAATGTAATGATATATATACGAAAATAAGAAGAAAGACTATTTCTAATCTTTCTTCTTATCTGTTATTTCTTTTTTAGATACTCTTTCCATATCAAACCAGAATGTACTTCCTTTTCCAACTTTAGAAGTAACACCATAATCTGAGTTG
The DNA here is from genome assembly GCA_947628575.1 of uncultured Clostridia bacterium. Classification (GTDB taxonomy): domain Bacteria; phylum Bacillota; class Clostridia; order TANB77; family CAG-465; genus CAG-465. Next base: position 19,175 of record CANRAK010000009.1, read on the forward strand.
TGTTTTATTAGAATATTTTTTACTATTGAAAGTCCTAAACCACTGCCTTGTACATTTCTTGTAAATGACTCACTTGCTTTATAATATCTATCCCAAATATGTTTCATATTTTCTTCAGATATTCCAACACCATCATCAATTACTTCAACTTTTACTCTTTTTTGTGTAGCTGTAACTTTTATATTTATATGTCGTTTTCCTTCGCCACTATGTTTTATTGCATTTACAATTAAGTTATATAATACTTGCTCTATCTTCGTTCTATCTGCATTTACATATAAATCATTTGGTATATTATATACAATTTCATGCTCTGTATCCATTTCAGATAATCTTATTCTATCTATTAAATCTGCTGCAACTTTTGAGAAATCGAATCTTTCTTTATTTATAGTTATTTCTCCAGACTCTATTTTAGATAAATCCATCATATCATTTACAAGTCTTGTTAATCTATCTGTTTCGTCTATTATTACCTTAAGATGTTCTTCTCTTTTTTGCTTATTATCTCCAGATAAATCTCTTATCATTTCAGAATACGCCTTTATCATAGTAAGCGGTGTTTTTAAATCATGTGATACATTTGCAATAAGCTCTCTTCTAATTTCATCTGTACGTGCAAGTGATGAAGTAGTACTATTTAATGTACCCGCAAGTTCATCTAATTCTTCATAGCCACATTTTTCAAAATTTATATCATAGTTTCCTGTACCTAGTTTTTTCGCTGTTTCGTTCATTTTCATAATAGGTCTAGATATTCTCCTAGACATAAATAATGATATAACAGTAGATATAATTAGTGAAATAAATGTTATATATACAAGCTGACTTGTTATAACATTAGAAGTTGCATCAATAGGGTCTATTGACATTATTATAATATAACAATAATCTGTATCTGGTATAACTTTACCATATACATATATTTGTGTTTTTAGTCTATCAATATCTAGAGTATATGATACTCTTTTTAGTGGGCTTTCCACAATACTTTTAGCTATATCACTTATATCAATAGAAACATTTCTTCCTGGCATTTGAGCTAGGTATCCAGTTTGTGTTTGGTCTTTACTATATAAACTTGTTCCTGTATAAGATGTACTTGTGTAAAATAATTCACCTTCTGTAGATAAGATATAAATTGAAGCTGAGTTTCTATAAGCAGTCTTATCTATCTCATCTTTATAATCTATTGCATTTTTAAATATATTTTCTACTTCTGCACCTACTTGAGCTGTTTCTGCTTTTTTCATAGAGCTATAATATGTTTGTAAAAAAACAACTTGCATAAACCAAAGAAGTACAAATATAATAATAGCTAATGTTATAAAATATAACCATAGCATAAAGGTTAATGACCTAGATTTTGAATTAGTATTTTTATTCTTCAAATTTATACCCCATTCCTCTTACAGTTACTATTTTATCTCTATATTTTCCAAGATTATTTCTTAGCATTTTTACGTGTGTGTCAACTGTTCTATCTTCTCCAAAGAAATCATAGCCCCATACTTCATTTAATATTTTTTCTCTAGATAAAGCTATATTTTTATTTAATATAAAATATTGTAATAGTTCATATTCTTTTGGAGTTAAATCTTTCTTTACCCCATCAACATATACATTTCTTCCTAGCATGTCCACTTCTAGTCCTTCAAAAGTATATTTATCTTGTACTAAACCACTATTGTTATTTTTTGTTCTTGTTATTACAGCATTAATTCTTGCCATTAATTCTTTAGGACTAAATGGCTTTACAACATAGTCATCTATTCCAAGTTCAAAGCCAAATAGTTTATCGTATTCTTCTCCTCTTGCTGATAGCATAATAACAGGTATATTCTTTGTTTTTCTTATCTCTTTAATTGATGAAAATCCATCTAGTTTAGGCATCATTATATCCATTATAATAATGTCATAATCGTTATTTTTACATTTTACAACTGCTTCCATACCGTCACATGCTTCATCTATTTCATATCCTTCAAACTCAGCATACTCTCTTATTACATTTCTTATTTTTTCTTCGTCATCTACAACTAATACTCTCATATTCTCCACCCTTCGTTTAACATAATTTCATATTATCATATATATGTGATAATTTTATGTAGAAAACATAAATTATTTGAAATATACCACTATTTCTCATTAATTTGTGTAAATCTTACTCTTATTCCTGTATCAACATTATATCCATCTAAGATAAGTACATCATTTTCATAATATGCTACTACTATATAATATGTACTAATGTATTCTGCTTCATTCTTACTTTCACCAATATATATTTCATCATTTTCAAGCTCTAAAAAGCCTAAAGTATATTTTTTTGTATCAAGTTTTGAAATATAATTTTGGTATTGATTTTTAATATTTTCATCTACTTTATCTGCATACTTAAAAGTGTATTTTCCTTTCATTACAAAATCATTATCCATTATTTTATTATTTAAAATATACTGATCTTTTTCTTCAAAAGATAATACAGAATTATCACTTAAACTAAATTTTTTACCTTTTAAGTCAAATTTATCTTGCGAAAATAATAATCTAAATAACAGCAAAAAAACTACAACTACAATAGCTAAAATAGCTATCTTACCATAAGATTTGTTATTTGTTTTTACATTTATATTTAAATTTTCATCTTCCATATATTTACCTCTAATACTAACTAATTTTATTTATATATAATATTTTTTACATTTATCTCTTTTTATATACATATAACTGTTAATCTGGTCGCATAGCTGGAAATTTATGATACATATATTCATCACTAAAATGATTATCACAAAACTCCCCTATAAATGTAAGAGGCGCTTGTCCTTTATCTCTAAATACCATTCTACCAAAAGCAGTATATGTTATTACTATATCTAAAATTATAGCAACAAGTATAACTATATATGTAGGTTGTGCTATTTTATATGGTATTTTTTCAACTATTTTAGATAAGAAAGGATATATTACTTTCATAAGGATAAGACCTAATAAGCCCCAAAATAGCATAAATGGTATTGTAGTTCTTCCTCCAATATTTAAGAAATAGCCTGTATAATCCCAAAACTTAACACCCATTACCACATCACAAAACCAGCTCATAGTAAACTCTGCTACTCCACCTATTAAAGCAGAATATAAGTAGGTTTTAATAATACTTCTCTTCTCATTATTTTTTCCTAAAAATATTGCAAATATAGAAACACCTATTCCATATATAGGACTAAAAGGTCCAAATATTAACCCTTGTCTATTAACCCATTCTCCATTAGTAAAACGCCATAATATTTCTTCATAATATGTGCCAAATATACATCCTAATAGAAATAGGATAAATATTTTAGCAAAGCAAAAACCTTTAGCAAAAACTTTAGTTTCTTTGTTTACTTTATTTTCATTATTTTCATTGCTTTTTACTTCTTCCATAATCCCCTCTATAATAAAAGGCAATCGTATAGATACCAACATACATGACTGCCTAAAACAACTCTATTTAACTAAATTATAT
>CANRAK010000010.1 GCA_947628575.1 uncultured Clostridia bacterium
TGTTTCTTCCACCTTAACACCTCCTTATTAATACTATTATAATACCACTAGAAATAAATATTTTCAATAATACACATATTATTCTTCACTAATGTGATATAACGTAGTAACACTTATTTCTGGTAAATTAAACAATCTTATTGGAATAGTTGAGTTTCCTACTCCTCTACTTACTATCATTTTTGTGTTATCTAATTTACTTAATCCTGCTGCAAGTTTTGTAAACCACCAATTTTTTCTAGTAGTTGCAACGCCCCATCCAAATAAACGTATTCCACCACCATGTACATGTCCTGCATACACTAAATCAAAACCTAGCTTAGCGTAAGATTTAAAGTTTAATGGATCGTGAGTTAATAATATATTATACTCATTATTATCTATCGCTCCTAGTTTTTCTTTATACATTTTTGCATAGTTATTAACAAGCTCTTCACTGTACATTTTTCTAGAAATTATCCTATTTGAATTATAATTCATACCATAAATATTAATTTTTTCATTTTCTTTTATATATACTGCTTTTTTATCATCAAGTACTGTTACTCCAATACTTTCTAACTTATTTAAAAAATCCTCTAATTTATTAATTTCACGTAATGTTAAATCATGATTTCCTAAAGAAAAATATATTGGTCTTGTTTTTATTTGTTTAAAAAACTCTATTACAGGCTCATATTCTTTCTTTTGCCTTACTATAAAATCTCCAGTAGCTACTATTATATCTGCATTTTGCTTATTTATTAAATTTATTAGTCTTTTATTATTTTTTCCATACATTGTACAGTGCCAATCAGATATATGTAGCATTTTAAAATTATTAAAACTCTCAGGTATTTTTTTATCCTCTATTTTATATCTGCTTACACATATTACTTTATAATTTATATAAATAAATATTGCTAAAAAAATAAGCAATATAATTAACCCTAAAAATATATACATATTTTCATCCTTTCTTCGGCGATATATTACCATATATACCTAATAAAATCAAGAAAAAAGTAGTAAAAAATTTTACTACTAACATAATTCGTCATCAGGCATTATAAATGCGCATGCTATATAAAGTATAAGTCCTCCGCCCCAAAATAATGTTAAGAAAACGAAAAGTATCCTTACTACTGTTACATCAATATTGAAATATTTTGCAAATCCTGTACATACTCCACATAGCTTTTTGCCCTTATCAACCTTGCATAACTTTTTCTTTTTATTCATATATCCTCCTAAAATAAATATTTTAGAAAATGGGTGATATTAATCTGTATATAACTTTTAAAATCTTAGTTGTTTTTTCAATATTTTCTAATGATAGTATTTTACCACAAATATTATGTAAAATCAAGTGTAAAAAAGAAGAGAAATATTCTTTCTCTTCCTATTCTAATTCAAATGCACCTGTATATAGTTGATAATATTTTCCTTTACTTGCAATTAAATCATCATGTGAACCTCTTTCTATAATTTTTCCATGATCTAATACCATTATTGCTTTAGAATTTTGTACAGTAGATAATCTATGTGCTATAACAAATACTGTTCTTCCATCCATAAGTTTATCCATTCCGTCTTGAACAATTTTCTCTGTTCTTGTATCAATTGATGAAGTCGCTTCATCAAGTATCATTACTGGTGGGTCATTTAATGCTGCTCTTGCTATAGCAAGTAATTGTCTTTGTCCTTGTGAAAGTTGTGCACCATTATTAGTAAGAACTGTATCATAGCCCTCTGGTAAGTGCATTATAAAAGTATGTGCATTAGCAAGTTTAGCTGCTTCTATTACTTCTTCATCAGTTGCATTCTCATTTCCATACTTAATATTATCTCTTATACTACCAGTAAATAAGTTAGTATCTTGTAAAACCATTCCTAGTGAATGCCTTAAATCATCCTTTTTAATTTTATTTATATTTATTCCGTCATATCTTATTTTTCCATCTTCTACATCATAAAATCTATTTATTAAATTAGTAATTGTTGTTTTTCCAGCACCTGTTGCGCCAACAAAAGCTATTTTCTGACCAGGTTTTGCATACAAAGATACATTATGAAGAACTGTTTTATTTGGTTCATAACCAAAATCTACATCTTCCATTTCTATATATCCTTTTACTTCAACATACTCTAGTCTACCATCATGATGTGGATGTTTCCATGCCCAAATTCCTGTCTTTTCATCACACTCTACTAATTTTCCATCTACCTTTTTAGCATTTACTAGTGTAACGTATCCATCATCTGTTTCAGGTTTTTCATCCATCATTTCAAATATTCTACTAGCACCAGCAAGTGCCATTATCACTGCATTTAATTGGTTAGATACTTGTTGTATTGGCATATTAAATCCTTTTGTTAAATTTAAGAAAGATACTATTGTTCCAAGTGTTAATCCACCAAAATTATTAATTGCCATAATTGTTCCAACAAGTGCAATAAGTACATACTCAAGGTTTCCTAAATTGTTTGCTACTGGCATTAAAATATTAGCATATTTATTTGCCGTATACATATCTGTGAAAAGCTGATCATTTATTTTATCAAAATCACGTTTTGCTATTTCCTCATGTGTAAATACTTTTATTACTTTTTGACCACTTATCATTTCCTCAACATAACCATTTACATTGGCAAGTGATTTTTGCTGTGCTACGAAAAATTTAGAACTTACCTTAACAAGTGATGTTGAACATAGCATTATTAATGCTGTAAATATAAATACAAATATAGTTAAAATAGGGCTTAAATATATCATAGATAATACTGTTGATATAATTGACATACTTGAAGCTAAGAAATTTGGTAATGATTGTGAAATCATTTGTCTTAAAGTGTCAGTATCGTTTGTGTAATGACTCATAATATCTCCATGAGTATGAGTATCAAAATACTTAATAGGCAATTCTTCCATTTTATCAAACATGTCATCTCTTATATCTTTTAGTACTCCTTGAGATACTATTGCCATTACTCTTTGATAAATATATGTACTAACAACACCAACTACATATATACATGCCATTATTGATATAGCTTTTAGAAGACCAGTAAATACTGGATTTTGTATACTTAATAATGGTGTTATATAATCATCTATCAATGTTCTTAAAAATAATGTTCCCAGTACATTAGCAAGTGAACTAATTATTATACATACTATCACTAAAGCTATTTGTTTCTTGTGATTTTTTGTAATATATTTTATTACTCTAGGAAATGTACCCTTATTTATTTTCCCTCTTGGGCCACGCATCATAGCTGCTCCTCTTCCTCTTGGTAGCTGTCCTCTAGGCATTAGTATCACTTCCTTTCATTTGAGAATCATATACTTCTTTGTATATATTATTTGTAGCAAGTAATTCTTCATGAGTTCCAAATCCATTTATTTTTCCATCATCTATTACTATTATTTTATCTGCATCTTGAACTGAAGATATTCTTTGAGCAATTATTATTTTAGTAGTATCAGGTATTTCTTCTCTAAATGCTTTTCTAATTAAACTATCTGTTTTAGTATCAACAGCACTAGTTGAGTCATCTAATATTAATATTTTCGGTTTTTTAAGTAGTGCACGTGCTATGCATAATCTTTGCTTTTGTCCACCAGATACATTTGTTCCACCTTGCTCTATATATGTATCATATCCATCAGGAAAATCTTTAATAAATTCATCTGCTTGTGCAAGCTTACAAACACGAACTACTTCTTCGTCTGTTGCATTAGCATCGCCCCATTTAATATTTTCCTTTATTGTACCAGAAAATAGTACATTCTTTTGTAGGACATTAGATACTTCATCTCTAAGAGATTTTATATCATAATCTCTTACATCTACTCCTCCAACTTTTACTGCTCCTTCTGTTACATCATAAAGTCTTGGAATAAGATTAACAAGTGTAGATTTTCCACTACCTGTTCCTCCAATTAATCCTATTGTTTCACCGCTATTTATCTTTAAATTAATATTGTCTAAACATTCTTTTTCCTTATCTCCTACATAACTAAAAGATACATTTTGAAATTCTATATCTCCGTTTTTAACAGTATTAATAGTTTTCTCCTTATTTGTTATATTTGGTTTTTCAACTAATACTTCATATATTCTATCTGCAGATGCTTTAGCCATTGTTAACATTACAACTACCATAGAAATCATCATCAAACTAGATAAGATTTGTATAGAGTATGTTATAAATGTCATAAGCTCACCTGTTGTAAGAGCAGTCATATTGGTATTAACTATCATTTTTGCACCAAACCATGAAATTAAAATTATACATGCATATATTGCAGATTGCATTATTGGTGATGTTAATGCCATTATTTTTTCTACTTTACAAAAAGAATTATATATATCTTTTGAAACATTACCAAATTTTTTCTTCTCATTTTCTTCAGTAACAAATGATTTTACTACTCTTATTCCTTGTACATTTTCTTCTACAACAGCATTCAAGTTATCATATTTTTTAAATATTGACTCCATTATTGGATGTACATATCTAAATATTAATAATAATGCTATTGCAATTATTGGTAATAATGTTAATAAAACTAATGATAATTTTGCATTAATATTTATTGCCATTATTACAGATATAACAAGCATAAGTGGTGCTCTTACAGTTATTCTAGTTATCATTTGAAAAGCTTGCTGAACGTTAGTTACATCAGTTGTAAGTCTAGTAACAAGACTTGCAGTTGAAAATTTATCTATATTAGAAAATGAAAAATCTTGTACTTTATAATATAAGTCTTTTCTTAAATTTTTAGCAAATCCAGATGAAGCCTTAGAGGCATACACACCAGATAAGCATCCAAAAGCTAATGATAATATCGCTGCTATTACTAGCTCCAAACCTATCTTTAAAGCAGCATTCATTTCACCTAAATATACACCATCATCAATAAGCTTAGCCATAAGTAAAGGAATTAATACTTCCATTACAACTTCTAAAGCAACAAATAATGGTGTTAATAATGTTGGTAATTTATATTCTCTTATAGATTTACTTAGTGTTTTTAACATTATTTTATCTCTCCTTCTTTATATTTTATCTATAATTTTACTTAATAATTTTTTTAGAGTCTTTCTCTCTTCTAAAGTTAGATTATTTACTAAATCTTCTTCCATTTTTTCAGCTTTTTCTCTACCTTTTTCCACAGTTTCCACACCTGAGGCTGTGAGTTCTATTTTTTTATATCTTTTATCTTTACTACTTGATACTCGTCTAATATATTTTTTATCTTCTAATCTATTTAGTATACCTGTTACAGTTGGATTTTTAAGATTAAATTCACGTTCTATATCCACTTGATTTACTTCTATACCTTTTTCATAGCATTTAAATAAATATATTAAAGTACCCATTTGTGACCTTGTCATATTAATATTTGATAGGTCATTATTACAATATTTATCCATATAGTTACTTATAACTTTTATCATTCTACCTATATTAATATTCTCCATTAAATCACCCCAATCCATAGTTAACTATATAGCATACTATGTATTATAATACCATATATATAAATAGTCAATATTTTATTATGATAATTTAAGAAAAATTATAACTAATTTTGAATATTAATAACATAAATTACTAATACTATTTACAGGTGATTTTATATGAAAGAAATTGAAATTTTAAAAGAAATTAATAAAGGAGCTCAAACAGGTATTGATGGATTAAACTACACTATAGAAAAAGTAGATGACCCAGATTTAAAAAATCTACTTAATACAGAAAAAGATAGCTATCAGAATATATATGATAGGTCAAAAGAATTACTAAAAGAAGATAATGCACATTCTGAAAGTGTATCTCCGATGCAAAAAGCTATGTCATGGATGGGAATTCAGCTTAATACTTTAACTGATACCAGTTCTTCTAAAATTGCAGAAATACTTATACAAGGAAACGATATGGGTGTTGTAAAGGGAATTAAGCTACTAAATAATATGCAATTTCAAGATACTCAAATACAAAATTTGCTTCAAGACTTTGTTAGGCTACAACAGAAAAATATAGATGATTTAAAAAAATATTTATAATATTAAAAAGTCTACATACTCACTAATGTAGACTTTTATTATTTATAATATAGTTCTTAAAAACTTGTTTATAAGTTTAGTAATTAGTTTACTCTTTCCATACTTAGAAAATAAATAATTTCTTAATTTATCATTATATACAAACTTCATTAATATACTTTCTTGCCTTATTTTATTAGTAATTTTTTTCATTTCTCTTTTATAGTTACTATTAAGATTTTCGCTTAAAATCTTAGCAGATTCTATTGCATAGTATATTCCTTCTCCTGTAATTGGAGAAATAAGCCCTGCACTATCCCCAATAAAAAATATATTGTTCTTCATTAAAAAGATATCTTTTCCTGTTGGTAAAAAAGCTCCTCGTTTTTCATATTCTTGTATCTTATACTCTTTAATTAGCTTATCATAGACTGATTGTATATTTTCTTTTCCTCTAAAATCTCCCACACCTATTTTTGTATTATACGCATTAGGCATTATCCATCCATATCCCTTAAATTTATTAAAAAATATAATTTCTAATTCCCTATTGTTACTATTTTCTAGGCATTCTATAGTAAATGAATTTGTGCTTTGAAGTTTTCCAGTCACATCTTTTCTTAGCATACTAAAGACTCCATCTGCTCCAACCAAATATTCATACTTATATTCTTCATTGTTTATATTAATCGTATTGTTTTTTATATCAAGTTTTTCATATATTGTTTTATCTATTATTTCTCCACCAATTTCTAGATATTTAGATATAACATACTCATCTAATATTTTCCTATACGAACCATAAACATTTAGTTTTCTAAATAAAAGCTTGTACCATTATTTGTTATTTTAGCTTTATTAAAACTTAAAAGTTTAATTTTATCTTGCTTGTATATATTAAATATATCACATAGTAAATTATATGATTTTTCTGTTAAAAATCCTGCACATAACTTGTCTTTTTTAGCTATATCTACTTTTTCTACTATTACTACTTTTTTACCTTGCTTTTTTAGTAAATAACCTAATGTAATACCTGCGATTCCTGCACCAATTATTATAACATCATATTTTTTCATATCATTACCTCTTTTTTATTTTATCATAAACATTATTTTTTGTAACTTATATTAAGTAAATTTACACAATATTTGACTTTTTTACTATACCTAATTATAAGATATTATTTGCTTTTTATATAGTATATTTTTTAAAATTTTCTTTCAAAATATAAAATCCGCTATTTTCAAGCTTTATCACGTTTTTGCAACTTTTTTGAGCGAATATATCACACTTTTGCAAGCATTTCACGACATTTTATCACATTTTTGCAGTGCTTTTTACTAAAAAAATCACATTTTTGCAAATTTCTATATTTTTTGTTCAAAGTAAATATTATCTAAATCACTGGTTAAACTATTAAAAAGGAGTTTTTAATATGTTTAAACCTAAAGCAATATATTTTGAAGAAAATATAGAAAATTATACATTAGGAAAAGAATTGTTAAATAAATATAAAGATGTTCCTATGTATAAAATACAAAGTCATAACAATATAGAAGAAATGAGAAAAAAGTCTAATGCAGATTTTATGGATATGAAAAGAAATCTTATTATTGGAATAAGAAAAACACATAGATTTGTACCAAATCACAAAATATCAGACTATTTAGTACCATATACTTCATCTGGCTGTACTGCTGCCTGTATGTATTGTTACTTAGTTTGTAATTACAATAAATGTGCCTATTTAAGATTATTCGTTAATCGAGAAAAAATGCTTGATAAAATAATACAAACTTCTGAAAAATCAGATAAGGAATTAGTATTTGAGATAGGCAGTAATAGTGATTTAATACTTGAAAATACTATTACTAATAATTTAGTTTGGACAATTGAAAATTTTAAAAATACCACAAAAGGTAAACTAACCTTTCCAACTAAATTTAGTATGGTAGATGATTTATTAAACTTAAACCATAGAAATAAAATAATAATTCGAATGAGTGTAAATCCAGAAGAAATAATAAATAAAGTAGAATTTGGCACATCAAGATTAAAAGAAAGAATTAAAGCAATAAACAAATTGAAAGATGCAGGATATGATGTAGGAATACTCGTTGCACCTGTTATATTTGTAGATAATTGGAAAGAACTATATACTGACTTAATTCAAAGATTACAAAAAGATCTTTCAAATAAAGTAAAAAAAGATGTTTTTTTTGAAATAATATTTATGACCTATAGCTATGTACATACAAAAATAAATTCAGAAGCTTTTCCTAAAGCTATAAATCTTTATAATAAAGATATAATGACAGGAAGAGGTAAAGGAAAATATTGGTATAAGTCTGATGTTAGAAAAGAAAGAGAATTGTTTTTCAAAGAACAATTAAATAAATATTTTCCTAATAATAAAATTGCATATATTGTTTAAATTTTCATTTATTATACTTCTTTATTTAAATTTTGTCTTAAATAAAAAATTTAAGTCACTCTTCTCTTATATTATACTAAGATAGGAGTGACTTTTACTTTTAAAACATATAAATTTAGATTTATATATATATTTAGCATTAAAGTATTGCTAAATATATTCAATTGGTACTATATAATTTTTATCATCAATAGCATGAATATCTTTACTTAAACATAAAACACATCCATTAGGTGAATTCATTTCAAATTTTTCTACAATGTTAAAATTTTTTATTGAACTTTTATCTGGATTTGCTCCTTTTTTTATTTCTACTGGATAAATATTATCTTCATGTACAACTAATAAATCTATTTCTTTTCCATTATTATCTCTGTAATAATATAAATGCTTTTTTGGATCTCTTTGATTATTTGCATAACTTTTTACTATTTCTGAAATAACATAAGTTTCAAAAATCTGACCACTATATGCACTTTTTTTCAAAGTTTCACTACTTACATATCCAGTTAAATAACAAGCAAGTCCTGTGTCCATAAAATATATTTTTGGTCTTTTTATTATACGACCAACATTATTATTCATATGTGGCTGTAGTAAAAATATTAAATAAGTATTACTTAATACACCTGTCCATTTTGCTATAGTTTCAGAATCTATTCCAACATCTTTTGCTATATCTGAAGCATTAAATTCTTGACCTGTTCTTGCTGCTAAACTTGAAATAAATTTTAAGAACTTTGGTTCATCTTGAACATTAATAATTTTTCTAACATCTCTTTCAATATATGTTCTTAAATATGATGAAAAGAAAGTTTCAATACTAATATTATCATTTTTATATAATTCAGGATAGCTACCTCTAAAAATTCTTTCAAATATATTATCCATATATTCATATTTTAAAGTTTCCTTATTTTTTAGTATATTTATATCTGGTATAAAAACATCTTCTTTTAACCCACATATTTCTCTTGTAGATAATGGATATAAATCAATTATTCCTACTCTTCCTGCTAAAGACTCAGTTATATTTTCCATAGTTTCAAATACTTGTGAACCTGTTAAAAAATATAATGTACTTACCTTTTTTCCATCACCAAACATTTCATTTTTTCTAGCTTCATCTATTTTAAGTTTTATGTACGATAAAAGATTAGGAGCATATTGAAATTCATCTATTACAAGTGGTACACCATGTGACCTTAAAAAAGTTTCTGGATCTTCAATTGCCATAGTTCTTTCGTATAAATCATCTAAGCTAACTTCATTTATTTCTTCTTTTTTTACATTAGCAATGTATTGTAAAACTGTACTTTTTCCAGACTGTCTAGCTCCTGTAATTAATATTGCTGGAAAATTTCCATACATTTCATCTAGTTTGTTTTCTATACTTCTATTAATATATTTACTAGCCATATTTTTCCTCCATTTTATACATTTTCCGAACGGTAATCGGAATTTGTATAAATAATATCACGTTTTTTTTATTTTTTCAACTATTTTTGTTTATTTTATGCTTATTTTTACTTTATATACTATTAAGAGTAATAATAAATGATTAAATATATTGCTTTTATACATTTTCCGAATAGCAATCGGAATTTGTATAAAGTTTTATTCTAATTTTATACTATTTTTCTCCTTCCATAAAATCTCACAAACTTTATTTACAAAATGATTGTTTTATCGACATTCTTTTGATATAATTCTTAGTGGATACAAATATGATGTATTAGGAGGAAAGATTTATGGGAGAAACAAAAAGATGTCCTGGCTGTACTGGTAAAGATCCTTTTTTAGAGGAACTTTGCAAAAAATATGAGCCAATAAAAGACAATTTAATTCAAATGCTAAATGAAGTGCAAGAGCATTATGGTTATATACCTACTAAAGCACAACAAGTATTATCTGAATACTTAAAATTGCCAATGGCAGAAATATATGGTGTTATAACATTCTATTCAAGATTTACACTTAAACCAAAAGGAAAATATAATGTAGCTGTATGCTTAGGAACAGCTTGCTTTGTAAAAGGCTCACAAAAAATAATGGATAGACTTAAAGAAAGACTTAAAATAGAAGCTGGTGAAACAACAACTGATGGTAAATTTTCTATTGAAGAAACAAGATGTGTTGGAGCCTGTGGACTTGCACCTGTATTTACCGTAAATGGTGAAGTTTATGGAAAAGCTACAGTTCAAAAATTAGACCAAGTTCTAGATGAACTAGATAAAAAAGAATAAACTGGAGGTGTGTATATTGAAAACATTAGATGAAATTAATAAGATTAGGGAAGAAAAAAGAAAAGAGCTAGACTTAAGAGTTAATACAAAAGCCGATACTCGTGAAAAACATATTCTAGTATGTCATGGAACTGGGTGCACTTCTTCTAAATCTCCAAAAATCTTAGAGAATTTTAGAAAAATAATTGAAGAAAAGAAAATAGAAAATGTAAGAGTAATTATGACTGGTTGTTTCGGTCTATGTGCAAAAGGTCCAATTGTTATAATTAGACCTGAAGATACATTTTACTCAAATGTAACTCCTGAAGATTGTGAAGAAATTATACAAACTCACATATTAGAAGGAAAAAAAGTAGATAGATTACTATGTAAAGATATTGACGGAAAAATAGTAAATAGTTTAGATGAGCTTAATTTCTACAAAAAGCAAGAAAGAATTGCTCTTAAAAACTGTGGTGTTATTAATCCAGAATGTATAGATGAATATATAGCTTTTGACGGATATAAAGCATTAGAAAAAGTATTAAAAAGTATGTCACCAGATGATGTAATTGATGTATTAACTAAATCTGGTCTTAGAGGTCGTGGTGGAGCTGGATTTCCTACTGGTAAAAAATGGTCATTTACTAAAGGATATCAAGCAGACCAAAAATATGTAGTATGTAATGCAGATGAAGGTGACCCTGGTGCATTTATGGATAGAAGTATACTTGAAGGTGACCCTCATTCAGTACTAGAATCAATGATTATTGCTGGATATACAATTGGTGCAACTAAAGGTTATATCTACGTAAGAGCTGAATATCCTATTGCTGTAAAACGTTTCCAAAAAGCCATTGACCAAGCAAGAGAATATGGCATACTTGGTAAAAATATTTTTGATTCAGGTTTTGATTTTGATGTAGAAGTAAGACTTGGTGCTGGTGCATTTGTATGTGGTGAAGAAACAGCATTACTTGAATCTATAGAAGGAAAACGTGGTCAACCAAGAGTTAAACCACCGTTCCCTGCTGAATGTGGTCTATGGGGAAAACCTACATTAATTAATAATGTTGAAACTTATGCAAACATTACAAGAATTATATTAAATGGAGCTGATTGGTATTCATCAATTGGAACAGAAACATCTAAGGGTACAAAAGTATTTGCACTTGGTGGTAATGTTAATAACATTGGTCTTGTTGAAGTACCAATGGGAACAACATTAAGAGAAATCGTTTATGATATTGGTGGTGGAATACCTAATAACCGTAACTTTAAAGCAGCTCAAACTGGCGGTCCGTCAGGTGGATGTATTCCTGCTGAGCATTTAGATACACCTATAGACTATGAATCATTAAAACAAATTGGCTCTATGATGGGTTCAGGTGGACTAATTGTTATGGACGATACAAAATGTATGCCAAGCTTAGCTAAATTTTATTTAGATTTTACAGTTAGTGAAAGCTGTGGAAAATGTACTCCTTGTAGAATTGGTACAAAAAGAATGCATGAAATACTTGAAAGAATTTGTAATGGACAAGGAACTTTAGAAGACTTAGATAAACTTGAAAAACTTGCAATTAACATTCAAAGAGGTAGTGTATGCGGTCTTGGACAAAGTGCTCCAAATCCTGTAATAAGTACATTAAGATACTTTAGAGATGAATTTGTAGAACATGTTGTAGATAAAAATTGTCGTACTCTTGAATGTAAAGCTTTATCTAAGATAGTAATAAATAAAGAAAAGTGTAAAGGTTGTGGACTATGTCAAAAGAACTGTCCTGTTAATGCAATTGAAGGAACTGCAAGAGAAATTAGATACATTAACCAAGATAAATGTATTAAATGTGGTACATGTTTAACAAAATGTCCATTCCATGCTATTGGAAACTAAGGAGGTACATAATGAAAGAAAATATGATTACATTAACAATAGACGGCATAGAAACTAAAGTAAAAGAAGGAACAACAATACTTGAGGCTGCAAAAATTGCTGGAATAGATATACCTACTCTATGCTTTCTAAAAGATATTAACGAAGTTGGAGATTGTAGAATGTGTATTGTAGAAGTTGAAGGAAGACGTGGCTTTACAACTTCTTGTATTACTAAAGTTGAAGAAGGTATGATAGTACATACACAAACTCCTGCAGTAAACGAGTCAAGAGAAGTAATGTTAGATTTAATATTATCTAATCATCCTCAAGATTGTTTAACATGCGTAAGATCAGGTAATTGTGAATTACAAAATCTAGCAAAAAAATTTAATAAAACTGAAATTGAATTTACAGGTGTAAGATATAAAAAAGCAAAAGATGATTTATCTCCATCTATTGTTAGAGATCCTGAAAAATGTATTCTTTGTAGAAGATGTGTTGCTGCTTGTAAAAAAGTACAAAAAATTGGTGCAATCGATACAGTAAATAGAGGATTTGAATCTTGCATATCTACTGTTGGTAATTTAAGTTTAAATGATGTAAATTGTACAAACTGTGGTCAATGTATACAAGCTTGTCCTGTTGGTGCATTATATGAAAAACCTACAACAAATGAAGTATGGAAAAAATTAAGAGACCCAGAAACTTACGTTGTTGTTCAAACTGCTCCTGCTGTAAGAGTAGCATTAGGTGAAGAATTTAATATGCCAATTGGTACAAATGTAACAGGAAAAATGGTTACTGCTTTAAAAAGATTAGGTTTTGATAAAGTATTTGATACAAATACTGGAGCAGATTTTACAATTATGGAAGAAGCAACAGAATTTATAACAAGAGTAACTTCAAAAGGAACTCTACCTATGATCACATCTTGTTCTCCTGGTTGGGTAAAATATATCGAAATGAATTATCCAGAACTTCTACCACATCTATCAACTTGTAAATCTCCTCATCAAATGTTTGGTGCACTTGTTAAAACATACTTTGCACAAAAAGAAGGAATTGATCCAAGTAAAATATATGTAGTTTCTGTAATGCCATGTATTGCAAAAAAATTCGAAAGACAAAGAGATGAAATGCAAAATAATGGACTTTATGATGTAGATAATGTAATTACTACTCGTGAACTTGCAAAAATGATTAAACAGGCAAATTTAGAGTTTACAGAGCTAGAAGATTCTACTTTTGATAATCCGATGGGAGAAGCAACTGGTGCTGCAGCAATATTTGGTACTACTGGTGGTGTTATGGAAGCAGCTTTAAGAACAGCTCAAGATATACTAACTGGTAAAGATTTAGAAAAAATAGATTTTGAACAAGTTAGAGGTGCAAATGGTATAAAAAAGGCCACTGTAAATGTAAATGGAAAAGATTTTAAAGTAGTAGCTGCTAGTGGACTTGCAAATGCACAAGAAATTATGGAAGAAATTAAATCTGGAAAAGCAGATTATGATTTTGTTGAAATAATGGCTTGCCCTGGTGGATGTGTAATGGGTGGTGGCCAACCTATTAAGAGTTCAAAAATACGTAGAGAAGTTGATGTAAGAGCTTTAAGAGCAAATGCATTATACTCAATAGACGAAAAGAGTACAATAAGAAAATCTCACCAAAATCCAATACTAAAACAAATATATAAAGATTACTTAAAAGAGCCAGGTGGTGAACTTGCACATAAACTATTACATACTCACTATACAGCTAGAAATAAATATAATTTAAAATAACAATAACTAAACTCAGTATTATATGTACTGAGTTTGTTTTTACTTTATTTAGATAAAATTGTTAATTTTTCTGTAATAGTTGATAATTTATACAATTTATGGTATATATACATTATAAAAGTAGGGAGATATTATGGAAGAAATAGATTTAAATGAATTGTTGTACTATATGCTGAAAAGGAAAGTTTATATTATTCTTTCTATTATAATAGGCCTAGTAGCTGGTCTTTTATATACTAAAATTTTAATACAGCCAGAATATAGTTCATTTTCTACATTGCTACTTTCAAAATCAATAGCTAATGAAGATATAAATGATACTACTAGTAACAATGATTCTACAATAACACAAAATGATATAATTATAAATCAAAAACTTGTTTCCACATATAATACTTTAATAAAAAGTAGAAGTGTTGCTACACAAGTTATTCAAGAATTAGGATTAAATATTAAAGAAGAAGTTATAATGTCACATATTACTATAACTTCAGAGGAAGATAGTGGTATGATAAAGATTTCTTTTTCTAGCCCAGATCCTACAGTTACAGCAGATGTTACAAATAAGTTGGCTGAAATTTTTATTTCTAAAGTTAAAGAAATATATAATCTACACAATTTTATAATTATTGATAGAGCTTATGTGGCTGATACACCATATAACATTAATTATCTTAAAAATGCTGCACTTGGTGGTGTTTTATTACTATTTTTAACAATTTGCATTATATTTATGTTATTTTATTTTGATACAAAAATACGTTCTAAAGAAGAAGTTGAAAAACTGCTAGAAGAAGAAGTTTTAGCTGTAATTCCTGAAATGAAAATATAAGGAGGTTTACAATGAATAAAGATACAATTATGCATGATGCTCCTCGTTCAATTGTTTCTGAAGCGATTAGGACATTAAGAACAAATTTATCTTACAAAATGTCACAAACAGGTGACAAAATATTTTTAATAACTAGTTCAGCTTCAGGAGAAGGAAAAAGCTGTATTGCATCTAATCTTGCTATCTCTTTTACACAATCTAATTCAAAAGTATTGTTAATGGATTGTGATTTAAGAAAAGGCAGACAAAACCAAATATTTTCAGTAAATAGTAATGTTGGATTAATTGATGCTATAGATAATAAAAAAATATGTCCAGATAGTGTATATAATGATGAAGAAATTGAAAATTTCATACAGCCAACTTATATACCAAATCTATTTACAATTGCATCTGGTAACATAGCAAATAATCCTTCAGAATTATTAGAAAATAAAAAATTTGATGCAATATTGCAATCTCTAAAGAATAAATTTGATATTATAATTATTGATGCACCACCTATAAATATAATTACAGATAGTATGATACTTTGCAATAAAGTTGATGGCGTAATTATAGTATGTGCTGCTGGCATAACAAAACGTGAGTCTTTAGTGGAAACAAAGAAAAAAATATTAAATGTTGGTGGTAAGATTGTAGGTGTTGTATTAAATAGAATGCCTAGTGATAAAATAAAAGATTATTCAAAAAACTATACTAAATATTGTGATGATAAAATTGTAAAAGTTTATCGTTCAAGTTTTAAAAATATGCCATAAAAATTATAAGCACTTCAAAACGAAGTGCTTATTTTATTTTCCATTTTCAAAAAAACGACAAAAAATCAAATAAATTTTGCTATTTTTGAGAGATTTTCTCAAAAATATTGATATTTTTATTAAAATAGCATATAATATAGAAAGTAAAGGAGAATTTAAAAATGCTAATAAGATTTAGTTTTAAAAATTTTAAATCTTTTAAAAATGAAAATTGCTTAAATATGGAAGCAACATCTTTAAAAGAACATGAATATAATGTAGCTAAAATTAATAACAATGAGTATTTAAAAGTATCTGCAATTTATGGTGCAAATGCTAGTGGAAAAACTAATGTATTACAAGCATTTGGATATATGCAAAATAGAATTTTAAAGACAGATGACTCAAGAAAAAATACTCCAATAGAAGAAAATGTTTTTACTTATATGATTAATGATGATCCTATTAGTTTAGAAGTTGAAATACTTACTAAAAATGGAAAAATATATAAGTATGGTTTCGAAGTATTAAAGAATATCATTATTTCAGAATGGCTATTTGAAAAAAGAGTAAATAAATTTTACACAATATTTGAAAGAGAAAATAATTTAGTAACTTTAAAAAATAATAATAAAGTTACTGAATATGCTAATATTGATAGTAGGGCATTATTCTTAAATATTTTTAGTAAAATAGACAGTAATAATGAGGATTTTAATAACGTTGTTACTTGGTTTATAAATGCAAATTATTTAGATTTAGGAAATCCACTATTTGAAAACAACATAAATAATAGAATATCTTTAAAAATATTAAGTGACGAAAAATATAAAAATGAGTTAATAAGATTTATTAAAACTTTTGAGTCAGATATAGAAGGAATAAAAATTACACCAGACTCTCTTGAAACTGTAAAAAATAACAATGGAATTGTAAAAATAGAGTTAATTCATAAAGGAGAAAATGGAATTATTAAAGCTCTACCGTTAGAACTTGAATCTAACGGTACAAGAAAAATGTTTCACTTATTTGATTTCTTTATGGACGCATTAAAATATGGAATGGTATTATTTATTGATGAATTAGATGCAAAACTACATCCATTATTAACAAGATATATAATAAACTTATTCCATAAAGAAGAAACAAATATTGGAAATGGTCAGTTGATATACTCAACACATGATACTGTGAATTTAAACAAAGATACTTTTAGAAGAGATGAAATATGGTTTTCTGAAAAAGATAAAGATGGAATATCTAAAATTTATTCTTTATCAGACTATAAAATTAATGATACAAAAGTTAGAAATGACGCAACTTATAATAAAGATTATTTATCTGGAAAATATGGTGCTATTCCAGTTTTAGAGGACTTTAATATATTATAAATGAAAAGTAAAGAATTAAAAGATAATAAAAGAAAATCAGATTTTTTGCAAGTAGCACCAGCAAATTATCTGATAGTATGTGAGGGAAAACAAACTGAGCCTAATTACTTCAATGGTTTAAAACAAGCAATAAATAAAAAATACGGAAATAAAGTTGATGTTTTAATTCCTAGTATTGATATAAAAGGTACAGGAATGAATACAACATCTTTAGTAAAATATACTCAAAAAACTGTTAATCATTCAAATAAAATGTATGGACAAGTTTGGGTAGTGTTTGACAAAGATGACTATAGTGATGAGCAATTTGATTCTGCAATAAAAAACTGTAATTACAATGTTGCTTGGTCTAACCCGAATTTTGAAATTTGGCTATTGGCACATTTTAAAAAGATAACTAGATATGTTTCCAAAAATGATGTTTTACAAGAACTTAGTAAAGAATTTCAGAAAAATGAACTAGGAGAATACATTAAAAATGATACAAATATATTTGAAAAGGTTACAAGTCAAGAAAAGATACATACTGCAATAAATAATTGTGAATATATGGAAAATTTAAATAAAAAAGGACAAGCATCTAAACGAAATCCAATGACCAAAGTCTATAAAATAGTTAATGGATTAAAAGAATATTTAGATTAGTTTTCTCTTATATTATAACTTCAAAAGTTCACTTTAATATTCACGTTCAGAAAATAACAATAAAAATTATAGCACTTCAAAACGAAGTGCTATCTTTATTTATATTTCATCTGGATTTATTAAACTTAAATTTACTTTTTGACGTTCAATATCCACACTATCCACATAACATGTGACTATATCCCCTACGCTAACTACTTCAAGTGGATGTTTAATATATTCTTTTGTTAGTTTAGATATATGTGCTAATCCATCGTCATGTAACCCAATATCTATAAATACTCCAAAATCTACAACATTTCTTACTGTGCCTTCTAATTTCATTCCAACACGTAAATCTTCTATTTTTAATATATCACTTTTTAATAAAGGCTTTGTAAAATCATCTCTAAAGTCTCTGTTAGGCTGTTTAAGACATTTTACAATATCCTCTAGAGTAAATTTATCTATATTGTTTTCTGAAGCATATTTTTCAATATCTAAGTTATCTAATCTTGTATTAAATTTTTCTGTTCCAATTTCATCTACTTTCATACCTATGCTTTCAATTAAATTTAAAGTAGCTTCGTAACTTTCTGGATGAATAGGTGTTTTATCTAATATATTTTTTCCGTCAATTACTCGCATAAAACCAATTGACTGTTCATAAGCTTTAGCAGATAATATTTTATTTTCCTTTAATTCTTCACGCGATAATATTTTTCCATTTCCTTCTCTATATTTTATAATTTTATCTATATTTGTTTTTGTAAGACCAGATATATATTTTAAAATTGATGGACTAGCTGTATTGATATTTACTCCTACTAAATTTACAGATTTTGTAACTACAAAGTCTAATGATTCATTAAGCTTCTTTTGATTAACATCATGTTGATATTGCCCTACTCCTATACTCTTTGAATCTATTTTAACTAATTCACTTAGTGGGTCTTGTAATCTTCTACCAATACTTATTGCACTACGTTCTTCTACATGCAATTTTGGAAATTCTTCTATCGCTAATTTAGAAGCTGAATAAACAGATGCACCTGCCTCAGATACAATAATATATTCAACTTTTTTATCTTTATATTCTTTACAAACTTCAGCAACTAACTTTTCACTTTCACGTGATGCTGTACCATTTCCCACTGCTATTATATCTACGTCATATACCTTAATTAGTTGTTTAATAATATCTTTTGATTCATTCCATTTATTATGTGGCTCATGTGGATAAATCTTACTTATATTTAAAACACGTGATGTAGAGTCAATTACCGCAAGTTTACAACCAGTTCTATAAGCAGGGTCAAAACCTAATACTACTTTATCTTTCATTGGTGGTGTAAGTAATAATTTTTCTAAATTTTTACTAAATACACCGATTGCACCTTCTTCTGCTTCTTCTTTTAAATCGGCACGTATTTCACGCTCAATAGATGGGAATATTAACCTTTTATATGAATCACTAATAGCATCTAATACAATGCTAACAACAGGACTGTTTTCTTTCTTTATGATTTTTTTCTTTAAAAAATTCATAATATGCTCAGTATCTATATTTATATTTACAGAAAGAATATTTTCCTTTTCTCCCCTATTAATTGCTAAAACTCTGTGTGGCTTAATATACTTTATTTTTTCAGAAAAGTCATAATACATTAAATATACTTTTTCTTTATCTTCTGCATTTTTCTTTAATTTTGATGTTAATGTTCCAAAATTAAAAATATTATTTCTAATATATTTTCTATATGATGCATTATCTGAAATCCACTCTGCAATTATATATTTAGCACCTTGTATAGCATCTTCTACTGAAATCACTTTTTCTGTAATAAATTCTTTTGCTTTTTCCTCTATATCTATTTTTAGTGGAAATGACATTATAATTTTAGCGAGAGGTTCTAGTCCATTTGCTATTGCCTCAGTAGCTTTTGTCTTTTTCTTTTCTTTATATGGTCTATATATATCTTCAACTTCAACAAGTTTAGTACAATTCATAATATCTTGTCTTATCTGATCAGTAAGCATTCCCTTTTCATCTATTAATCTTATAACGTCTTCTTTCCTTTTTAATAAGCTTACTTGATATTCATATACTTCATTAATTTTTCTAATCTGTTCTTCATCTAAAGCTCCTGTTGCTTCTTTCCTATAACGTGCAATAAATGGTACTGTATTTCCATCTTCAAGTAATTTTAATACATTTTCAACTTGTTTTTCCTTAATATTAAGTTCTAAAGCTATTTGAGCTATTATTTCATTATTCATATCTTCTCTCCTTCATTTACACATTTGTATTATATCATAATGAATAATAAAAACAAAAGAAAAAAATAGACCTAGAATAAACTTTCTAAGTCTAATAATACCTCATATTACTATTTAAATTAGGATTATATATAAATGCCTGATTAGATATAGTAACAAATTTTATTGAAAAGATATCACAATAAAGTAAGTTTCCATCTTGTACAGATCTTAACACTATGTAACTTGCACCTACCTCTAATAATACTCCTATTCTATCTTGTAAATTAGTAGTCCCTATTAAAAATTCAACTTTCATAAGCTTTCCAATATAATTTCTTAAAAATGCTGGTGTATAAATAGAATTAGTTAATGTTTCAGGCATATCTGTTGGACTAGTTGTATTGTTATTTAACTTAACTTCTTGATCATTATTCATAAAACATTTCTCCTTTCACTATGTATTAGCATAAGCTTCTGTAGGTGCATAAAAGCAATGATTAACAATTCTTGTTCTTAATTTACCTGTTCCATTATATGGAAATTCATCTGGACATTTTGGTCTATATGGATTCATAAACCATAAACAACTAGTTACATCTCCTAATATATTACCACTTAAAGCCCAATCTGCTATAAAATAATGTTCCTGTGTAGGATTCATATTATATATATTTTGTGAGTTATACTTACCTTTTAAAGTATCAGTAGCACAATTAAATTGACCAGCTTGAAATATAATTTTTCTAATATCTCCACCTTGTGATACTCTAAAATACTCACCTACATTTGAATTTGTTCTATTCATAACAATAGAAGCAACAGCCTTCATTCCATTTTCTCCTTCTCCCCCTGCTTCACACATAACTAATCTAGCTAAAAGTTCTCTATCTGAATAACTCATTATTTTTTTCACCTACTTTATATCATTTTATGATTAAATTTAAAATATGGTACAAAAAACTACGTTTATACATAAATAGCACAATTTAGCCTTTTATTCTTGATTATGTAAAACATTCGTGTTATAATACTTCTATCTGCAAAAGATTAATTAAAATATAATTATATAATGGAGGGATACGAATTGGATGATTATGCAATTCAAATTTATAAGAATGTACTAAGTGGAAGTATGAAACGTTTTCCAACTAACTTTTGGCAAGATGATTTAGGCAAAAATCTTACTGATTCTGCAATTATTACTAGATATTTAATTGAGGAAATACTACAATGGGATGATGAAACTGTAAAAGAAGAAATTTGCTGTAAAACGTTCTTTGCACATAGACTTAAAGGAATGCTTACTGTACTATATGGTGACAGTGTATATGCAGCCTTAAATAACGCATATCCAGATAAGTATAAACAATGGGAACTATCTTGCACACCCAGAAACTTTTGGACTCTTGAAACAGCAAAAGAAGCTACAATTTGGCTACTTAGAGACACCCTACAATTAAGTGACGAAGAAATACTAAAAAGTAATAGCAGAAAAATATTTGTAGAAAATGGCCTTGACACAATGATGCATGTTTTATTTAATAATAGTGCATCAAAAGCTATTGAAAACGCTTTTCCTGAATTAGTACATCCTAAAACACGCATGAAGAAATAGTATAAAAGCTATTTCTTTTTTTATATAGCACCTACATATATAATAGGTGCTATTTTTTTCTAATACTTATTTTTAATTCTTTAATTTCTCCCCTATTCATTGGTTTTAAATATTATTTTTTGTAGAATTACGCAAAATGTATATTTTGCGTAATTATGTAAACAAAAAACAAAAAGTATAAATAATAAATGATATGGGGGATTTCTATGTTAAATTCTAATAATGCAAAAGAAGTTAGATTATTAAC
>CANRAK010000011.1 GCA_947628575.1 uncultured Clostridia bacterium
TGGCAAATATCTCAAGCAGATTATAACATAGAAGTAGAAAGTAGAGATATTTCACTTTTAGATATTTCTAAAATAGAATATATGGCAAATTTAGGATATAGGATAACAAAAAAATATATACGTGAAGGTAAATTAAGTAATACTACAATGTAATATCATTGTAGTTTGTCTTTTTTTGCTAAATTTCAATTGTGTATTGAATAAAGTTTTTATTCATGATACCATAAAAGTGTATTATGAAATTGTGACAGAATATAAAAGATAATTAGAAAGGGGATTTATATGAAAAAATTAAAATTTTATGCTGTGCTAGTAGTATTATGCCTATTTGCACTAGCTGTTACTCCAAATATTTATGCAGCAGACACGATTGTTGCTAAGCCTGGAAATAACACAATAAAAGATGCAGTTTCACAAGCAAAAGAGGGCGATACTATTAGGTTAGAAGGTGATGGTACTTTCTCAGGAGATAGAGTAGTTATAAATAAAGATATAACAATTGTTGGCTCAAATAAATCTAGAAACTATGTAACATGCCTTCTAGAAATTAATGGAGCTAAAAATGTAACACTCAAAGATTTCTCTATAGGTGGTATGGTAATAAACCAACAAAATCACTATCTTATAGATGTAAAGCAAACTACAAATTTAACAATTGAGAATATAAATTTAGCTTATGGAGGAAGAGCTGAAGGTGGAAAATTTATAGCAGATGCTAAAAATATATTCCTTGAAAGTACAGCAGATAATAACGTTATAAATATTAAAGATTCAATTATTAGTGGTATATATAATGGCCTTATAATTGATTCTTCAAATAACACAGTTAATATAGATAATTCAGAGCTTGCTGGTAACGTTGCACTAGCATTAAAAGACGGCTCAGACAATAAAATATATCTTAAAAATAACTCAAGACTATATGGACGTTCAACATTAGTTTCAGATTCTGAAGAAGCAATCTCTATAGATGGACAACAAAACCTTACAATAGAGCTTAGCGATTCTGAGCTAGTTGGTGTTCCTGTAGCAGATAGAATATATGGTGAAGATGGTACTTTACTTCCAGGAAAAGTTGAAATTCCTGCACATATAATTTCTTTTGAAGGAAATGAAAGTAGCCATGTTAATATTAGTATAAAAGGAAACTCTAAAATAGAGGACCAAGATTTAAAAGGAGATAGCAATATAATTAATTTTGGCGATGTTGTAACTCCAAATAATGATATTTGTATAAATATTGAAGGTACAGTAGAAATTTCACCAGATGATATTGAAGAAAAATATAATAATTCAGATAATATTGTTATAGTTGGTATAAAAGATTATAAAGGAGATTGGACTATTAAACCATATACAAAAGACTCTCCTATACCAGATAGCGATATTCCAAAAGATGATGTTGTTGGATATAAGCTAAATGGTATAACATACAATATTAAAACAGCAAATGGTCTAGAATATGATGCTAAGCAAAGTGTATCAGAAAATATAGATATTATCTCAGATTATGAAAGACTAATGCATATTAAAATAGATAATTCAGAAGAGACATTTTATGTTAAAAAAGGAGAAGGTTTAGATAAATTAAAAGAAACACCTCAAGCAGCAAGTGCTTTAGATGCACTTGTAGAAACTGACGATACTAAAGAATTCTTAAACTTTGTAATGTCATATACAGATGATGAAGGAAATGAGCATACAGAAAATGTAGCTAAAGACGGAACATATACTTTTAATCATGATACAACAATATCTGCAGACTATAAAGATAAAGTAAAGGTAACTTTAAAAGTATCAGATGATAATAGAATAACTACATATTTAGATAAAGGACAGGCCTTAAAAGATTTATCTGGGGCAGATAGAGCTAAATTTGAAGAAGCTTTGAAAAATGATAAAAAACGTGTTGGAAAATATGTAGAATTACAAGATGATGTAGAAGTAGAAATTCCAGAAGATAGACCTATAGATAAAGATATAGTTATAGTAGCAAAGTATGTAGTAGATGTTACAATAGGAGAAGAAATACAGTTTACTATTGATGAAGGCTCAACACTAGGTGAATTAGGTCAGGAAAATCTTACAAAATTAAATTCATTTAAAGAGGCAGAAGGAAAAGACTTTAAAGAATTTGTTAAGGTTACAGATGGAGCAGAAGGTGAAACAATAAGCGATACTACTCCAATTACTGAGCATATAACATTAAAACCTAAATTTACAATAAAAGTAACAATAGATAGTGTTGTATATACATTAGATGAAGGTAGAACTTTATCTGATTTAAGTGCTATGGAGCCAGATTTAGCAAATAAATTAATTGAATTTGAAAATAAAGAAGATAAGAATTTCAAAGAGTATGTTAATGAAAACCAAGAAAAAGTGGATAAGTATGAAGACTTAGTAAAACATACAACAATAACACCTGTATATACAGTAACAGTAACTATAGGTGAAGAAGAATTTGAACTTCCTGAAAATGGTAAGTTAAGTGAATTAGAAGAAGCTGATGCACAAAGACTATTAGTTGCAAAAGGAGATAGGTTCTCAAGATTTGTAGATGAAGAGGACACAACTGTTACAGATGAAACACCAATAACTAAAAATACAACTTTAGTAGCAAAACATAATATTTCTGTAACTATAGATGAAGAAGTATATGAACTAGAAGAAGAAAAAACTCTAAATGATTTAGAGTCTACAGCTTTAGATAAACTTAACGAGTTTGAAAATGTAGAAGATAAAAACTTCAAAGAATATAAAGATGGAGAAGGAACAGTTGTAACAAGAGAAACTAAATTAACTAAAGATACAACTATAACTCCATATTATACAGTAACAGTAACTATAGGAGAAGAAGAATTCGAGCTAGATGAAAATACAGCTTTAAATACTTTATCTCCTGAAGATGCACAAAGACTATCAACTGCAAAAGGAGATAAGTTCTCAAGATTTGTAAATGAAGAAGGTACAACGGTTACTGAAGAAGAGGCAATAACAAAAAATACTACTTTAACAGTAAAGCATAAAGTTACAGTAAATATTTCAGGTCAAGATTATGAACTAGAAGAAGATAAAAAATTAAATGAATTAGAGGGTGCTGGTAAAAATGCACTAGAGCAAATAACTCAACAATCTAGATTTTCAAGATTTGTAAATGAGGAAAATGAAACAGTAATGCCTGATACAACTATTACTAAAGATATGGTTTTAACAGCAAAATTTAATGTAGTATTAACAATAGGTTCAGAAGAAATTACTATTGAAGAAGGAAAAACATTAAGTGAGCTTGAAGGTGCTGAAAAAGAAAAACTAGATGCAATAAAAAGAGATCATGAATTATATCAAGTATTTGATGGATTTAGAAATACATCAACTCAAGAAATGGTAGATGAAAATGAGACTACATTTGAAGAAGATGCAACACTTGAAGTAGTTTTAGTACTACGTAAAGGTGATGTAGATATGAATGGAGCAGTAGATGCAGTAGATGCTGCAGAGGTAATAACATTATATAAAAACAAAAATGCTACTGAGTTACAAGTTCAACTTGGAAACTTAGATGATACAGAAGGAATAGACGCAGTAGATGCAATGAGTATACTAACAATGTATAAAAATAAAACTGCAGATACTAGAATATAGTAATTAACGAAAGTCATAGCTTAAAATGCTATGGCTTTTTTTGGGGGTTGCATGTATATGATATAATAGTACTGGAGGTAAAAATGGAGAGAATAGCGATAATATCAGATATTCATGGAAATATAACAGCTTTAGAAGCTGCTTTAGAGGACATTAGACGTAGAAAAATTAAAAAGATATTCTGTTTAGGAGATATGATTATAAAGTGTTCATCACCATCAGAATGTGTAAAGAAAATTTTTGAAAATTGTGAAGTTATAGTAAAAGGAAATTGTGAAGAAAGAGCAATTGAAGACCCTATAATAGATGAGCATTACTGGAATAGGGATATGCTTACACAAGAGCAAAGAGAGAAAATTATAAATTTACCACTATATTATGATTTTTATATGAGTGGCTTAAAAGTACGTCTTATGCATGCAAGTCCAACATCTGTTCATCAAAGAGGATATTTTTGGAATTATGATGACGATTTTGAACAGAAAGTAAAAATAATGTTTAAAAATACTGAATATTTTGGAAACTTAGAAGATAAAGAAAAAGTAAATGTAGCTATATTTGGCCATATTCACAGAAGTATGGTTTTAAGAATAGATAAAAATAAATCACTAATTAATCCGGGAGGTATATCTAATACAAGTGATATAGTAAAAATAAACGGAAAGAATTATGCATATGGCTCATATTTAATTTTAGAAGGCGAATATGAAAGTAGAGAAGTTTCACCAATTTCATATACTATTGTTAAATTTCCGTATGATAATATGAAAGAAGCAGAAAATATACTAAAGACAGATATGCCAAATAAAGATAAGGCATATGAAGAAATAGCAACAGGAAAATACTTTAATAGAAAAAGACTAAATGAAATGGCAGCTGCTATGAAAAAGAATAGAAATAAAAGGTGATAATGTGGAAAATAAAGACAAACAATATGAATTAACAATAAATAGTGCAATAAATATTTTAAAAGTCTATACTTTAATTATGTTTATAGTAACATTAATGTTTTTAGTATTAAATTATAGTATAAGATTAAATAGAATATGGAATATGTGTTTCTTAATTCCAACTTATTGTACATATATTGCAAGTGCTCTTCAACTTATATTGTGTTTTTGGCGAGTAGGAAAAGTTAACGAATATAACATAGACAATATAAGTAACAGAAAATCTAATCTTATTTTTTCCGCAAGTATTACATACTTAGTATTTATATTTTCAAGTATCATGTATATATTACTTTCATCAATATTATTTATACGTTAGTTGACAAAAAAAGTATAGTAATGTATAATATAATTATGTTTGAAAGGAGTAGAATAAAATGGAAAAACTAAATAAAAATTACACAAATGCACATCACCATAATTATTCTATGTCTGCGCTTTAAAAAAAGAAATTAGCTCAGGCATAGTTTGTTATGCCTGATGTGTGATATAACTTACACGTAAGGCATTAACTTACGTGTTTTTTTATTAAAAAAAACAAAAAAAGAAAAAACGAAAAGAAAAACGAAAAGAAAAAATAAAGGAGAGATAAAAAATGGAAGAGATAAAAAGAGTAGAACCTAGAACACTAAGTGGATTTATGGAACTATTACCACAAGACCAAATAAAATTTAATGAAATAGTACAAGTTATTAAAGAGACTTATGAACTATATGGCTTTTTGCCACAAGATACACCTATTGTTGAAGCATCTGAAGTATTACTTGCAAAAGCAGGAGGAGAAACAGAAAAACAAATATACTCATTTAAAAAAGGAGATAAAGATTTAAGCCTTCGTTTTGATTTAACAGTACCACTTGCTAAATATGTTGCGCAATATTATAACGATATAACATTTCCATATAGAAGATATCAAATAGGAAAAGTTTATAGAGGAGAGAGAGCTCAAAAAGGAAGATATAGAGAGTTTTATCAATGTGATATAGATATTATAGGAGATTCAAAATTAAGCATTATAAATGATGCAGAAATGCCTAGTATAATATATACAATATTTAAAAAATTAAATTTTGGTAAGTTTATTATTAAAATTAACAATAGAAAAATATTAAATGGACTATTTGAAGAACTAAACGTTGCAGATAAAATGACAGATATTTTAATAATAATAGATAAACTAGAAAAAATTGGTATTGAAGCTGTAAAAGAAGAACTATCTAAAATTGGTGTAGAAAACTCTACTATAGAAAAGATAGAGGAGTTCTTAAATATAGAAGGTAGTACTGATGAGAAAATTGCTAAATTAAAAGAGATAAATATTAATAATGAAATATTTAAAGAAGGACTAAATGAACTAGAAGAAGTAATAAAGTATGTAAGAGCATTTAATGTTGATGAAGATAGTTTTACAGTAGATTTAACAATTGCAAGAGGACTAGATTATTATACAGGAACAGTATATGAAACAAATCTAGTTGGATATGAGTCAATAGGAAGTGTATGCTCAGGTGGAAGATACGAAAATTTAGCTGAATATTATACAAAGAAAAAATTACCTGGTGTTGGTATATCTATAGGGCTTACTAGACTTTTCTATAACCTAAAAGAACTTGGACTTTTAAACTCAGAGCAAAAATCTATTTCAAAAGTAGAAGTTATAACTATGGGAGTAGGAGTAGAAAATGCAGTTGAAATATCTAATATGTTAAGAGAAAATAACATACCAAACGAAATATATAAAGAAGATGTAAAGGTAAAAGCTAAATTTAGTTATGCAAATAACTTAGATATTCCATATGTTATAATTATTGGTGAAGAAGAACTAGAAAAGGGACTATATACTTTAAAAGATATGTATACAGGAGAACAAGAAATGCTATCTAAAGAGGATATCCTAAATAGATTAAAATAATAAAATTTAAAGGCAGTAATGTTATATATTACTGTCTTTTGCTTTGTCACAAAACTTTCACTTTATTTTTTTAAAATTTAATATAAAAAGTATTGACTTTGGAAATAAATGGGTGTATTATATAGTCGTGTTTAGCACTTGAACCTTTTGAGTGCTAAAGTTGGTGATAATATGAAATTAGACGAAAGAAAGAAGAAAATACTTTCTTCTGTAGTAGAAGATTATATTGAATCCGCTGAACCTGTAGGTTCAAAAACATTGGTAGAAAAATATCATCTAGATTATAGTAGTGCTACTATAAGAAATGAGATGAAACTTTTAGAAGAAGAAGGATATCTTGAACAGCCACATGTATCTGCTGGAAGAATACCATCTACTAAAGGATATAGATACTATGTAGATAATTTAATGAAAGAAAGAAAATTATCTATGGTAGATATAGACTATATAAATAATACTATCAATGGTTTTGGTGATACAGATGCTATATTTGAACAAATAGCAGATGTTGTATCAAAAGTATTAGCTACTCCAACTGTTATTACTAAAAATAATACAGATACTGTAGAAAATATAAAAGTTGTAAAAATATCAGATAAATTATTATTAATTGTATTAATGTCTAAAAATGGTACAGTAAAAGATTGCATAGCAAAACTAACTGATACTGTTGAAGATACTGTTATAGACCAGATGACAAGTATACTAAATCAAGATTTAACAGGAACACCATTTAGTGAGCTTCATTTAGCATTAAACAATGTTATAAAAAAGGATTTAGAAGTATTTTCTGGAGCAATGAATGATATAGTTAATAGTATAAGATATGAGCTTTCAAAGGATTTAAAAAAGCTAAATAGTGGTCTTGAAAGCATATTAGAAAATCCAGACTTTTCAGATATTGAAAGAGTTAAGAATTTTGTTAATATGATTTCTACTCAAGAAATAATTGATGCAGCATTACAAAAAAGTAAGGAAGATAAGCTAAGTATTGTTATAGGTTCTGAAAATAAAGAAGTATTGTTAAATGATTATACAATTATTTCTTTAGATATAGAAAGAGATAATAAATATCTTGGCAAATTATCTGTAATAGGACCAAAACGAATGAACTATGCTAAAACAATATCTACATTAAAGTATATTAAAGAAAAATTTAATACTACTTTAACAATAAATAAAGATAAAGATGATAGTAAAGGGGGATAATAGTGAAAGAGGAAGAAAAGGAAATTGAGAATGTAGAAGAAACTGAAAATACACAAGAGGAAATGGATAAACAAACTAAAGAAAATAAAAAGCTTGAAGATTTAAAATTGTTATTAAAACAAGAAAAGGAGAAATCTGATGAATATTACGAGCATTTAAAACGTAATATGGCAGAATTTGATAATTTCAAAAAGAGAATATCTAAAGAAAAAGATATGATGTATGCTAATATAACAGCAAATATCATTTCTGAGATATTACCAATAATAGACAATTTTGATAAAGCTTTAAATTCAGATACTACAGATGAATCATATAAAAATGGTGTATCAATGATATATTCACAATTAATTGATACATTACAAAAATTAGGTGCTGAAGAAATTGACGCACTAAATAAAACATTTGATCCAAATTTTCATGAAGCAGTTATGCATGTTGAAGATGAAAACTTTGGTGAAAAAGAAGTAATAGAAGTATTTAGAAAAGGATACAAAATAGGCGATAAAATAATTCGTCACGCTATGGTAAAAGTAGCAAACTAAATTTGTTAATTACTTAAATTAGTGTATTTTAGGCATAATTTAAGTATATAATATAAGTAACTTTGAATTTTTAGGAGGTAATTTAATATGTCAAAAGTTATAGGTATAGACTTAGGTACTACAAATTCATGTGTTGCCGTTATTGAAAACGGTGAACCAACAGTAATTCCAAATGCAGAAGGAGCAAGAACAACTCCATCAATAGTTGCATTTGCAAAAAATGGTGAAAGACTAGTAGGTCAAGTAGCAAAAAGACAAGCGGTTACAAACCACGATAGAACAGTAATCTCAATTAAAAGAGATATGGGTTCAGACAAAAGAATAAAAATTGAAAATAAGGAGTATACTCCACAAGAAATATCAGCTATGATATTACAAAAATTAAAAAGTGATGCTGAAAATTATCTTGGAGAAAAAGTAACTCAAGCAGTTATTACAGTTCCAGCGTACTTTACAGATTCACAAAGACAAGCAACAAAAGATGCTGGTAGAATAGCAGGACTTGAAGTATTAAGAATTGTTAACGAACCAACAGCTGCATCTTTAGCACATGGTTTTGATAAAGACGCTGAACAAAAAATCATGGTATATGACCTTGGTGGTGGTACATTTGATGTATCAATACTAGATATTGCTGATGGTGTATTTGAAGTTATGGCTACAGCTGGTAACAACAAACTAGGTGGAGATGACTTTGACCAAAGAATTATAGATTATTTAGTAGGAGAATTCAAGAAAGAAAATGGTATTGATTTATCTACAGATAGCATGGCAATGCAAAGATTAAAAGAAGCTGCTGAAAAAGCTAAAATTGAGCTTTCAGGTGTTATGCAAGCACAAATTAATCTACCATTTATAACTGCAGATTCTACAGGACCAAAACATATGGATATAACACTTACAAGATCAAAATTTGAAGAATTAATTGCAGACTTAGTTGAATCTACAGTAGGACCTGTAAATCAAGCATTAAAAGATAGTGGACTTTCTTTTGATAAAATAGATAAAATACTACTTGTTGGTGGTTCAACTCGTGTACCACTTGTACAAGAAACAGTTAAAAAGATAACTAATAAAGAACCATATAAAGGAATTAACCCAGATGAATGTGTTGCAATTGGTGCAGCTATTCAAGGTGGTGTTCTAACTGGTGAAGTTAAAGACTTAGTATTATTAGATGTTACTCCATTATCACTTGGTATTGAGACTTATGGTGGTGTATTTACTAAATTAATTGAAAGAAATACAACTATACCAACTAAAAAATCTCAAATATTTAGTACAGCTGCTGATGGTCAAACTTCAGTTGAAGTACATGTACTACAAGGTGAAAGAGAAATGGCATCATACAATAAAACACTTGGTAGATTTAGCTTAACAGGAATACCTGCAGCTCCTCGTGGAGTACCACAAATTGAGGTTACTTTTGATATTGATGCAAACGGTATAGTACACGTATCTGCTAAAGATATGGCAACTAATAACGAGCAAAAAATAGCTATAACAGCTAGTACAAACTTAACAGAAGATGAAATTCAAAATGCTGTTAAAGAAGCTGAAGCACATGCTGCAGAAGACAAGAAAAAGAAAGAAGAAGTTGAAGTTAGAAATAACGCAGATTCATTAGTATACAATACTGAAAAGACTTTAAAAGAATTAGAAGGAAAAGTATCTGATGAAGAAAAATCTAAAGTTGAATCTGAACTTGATAACTTAAAGAAAACTCTTGAAGGAACTGATACAGCTGCTATTAAGAGTGCAACAGATAAATTAACACAAGTATTTTATGATTTAACTTCAAAATTATATTCTCAAGCACAACAAGCTGGAGCAACTGCTGATGGAGCACAAGATGCTAATAACAATGCTCAAGATAATGTTGTACATGATGCAGATTATAAAGTAGAAGACGATAATAAGTAATAAATTGTAAATTAAAGTTATAAAATATAGGGGTGGTATTATAATTCTACCACCCTATATTTTAAGTTAGGGAGGATGTTTTTGTGGCAGAATCAAAAGATTATTATAGCATTTTAGGTGTTTCAAAAGATGCAACTGCTGATGACCTTAAAAGAGCATACAGAAAACTAGCTAAACAATATCATCCGGATGCACAACATACTGAGCAAGATAAAAAGAATGCAGAAGCTAAGTTTAAAGAGATAAATGAAGCATATTCTGTACTTTCTGATGAAAATAAAAGAGCACAATATGATAAATTTGGATCAAACTTTGAACAAGCTGGTTTTGGTGGTAGTGGCTTTGGCGGATTTAACGGTGGAGCTTATGACTTTAGTGGTTTTGGTGGAATAGATATAGACTTAGAAGATATCCTTGGTAGTGTCTTTGGTGGTGGATTTGGAAGTTCTAAAAAATCACAAGGGCCTGTAAGAGGAGCAGACATTAGAACTAGTATTTCATTAAAATTTGAAGAAGCTGCTTTTGGTGTTAAAAAGGAAATAAATGTAACAAGAAATGAAAAATGTGATACATGTAATGGTAGTGGAGCAAAGCCTGGAAGCAAGATAATTACTTGTGATAAGTGTGGCGGTAGAGGAAAAATTCAAATGACACAAAATACAATAATGGGTGCTTTTTCTACTGTAAAGACTTGTGATAAGTGTAGTGGTACAGGTAAAGTAATTGAAACACCATGTGAGAAATGTTCAGGTAAAGGAATTGTTAGAAAAACTAAGAAAATAGAAATTAATGTTCCTGCTGGTATAGATGACGGTCAAGCTATTTCATTAAGAGGTGAAGGTGATGCTGGAAGAAAGGGTGGACCAAATGGTGACTTATATGTAATCATGAAAGTTGCACCACATAAATACTTCAAAAGAAATGGTTTTGATATTTCAGCAAATGTTAGAGTACCTTTTGCTAAAATGGCTTTAGGTGGTAATATTAAGATACCAACTCTTGAGGGAGAAATGGACTTTAGTATACCAGAAGGTACAACAACAGGAACTAAATTTAAAGTTAAAGATCAAGGTATACCTATACTTAACGGTAGAGGCAGAGGTAGCTTAGAATTTACTGTAGATGTAGATGTACCTAAGAAATTAACAGATAAACAAAGAGAAATTTTAACTGAATTTGCTAAGTCATTTGGTGATGAGGTTAATCCTAAAAAGAAAAATATTTTTGGAAGATAAATTAGAGCTTAAGGATAGACTTAAGCTCTTTTATATTAATGCCAAATTACCCTTGAAAATGATATTTTTTTCTGTTATCATATTATTAAGTTTGAGGTGTTATTATGAAGGAACAATTTGTGTTACTTAGTAATGAGATAGATGCGTTTGCAGATGTAGTAGCAGATGAAATATATAGTGTAGAAGGCGGACTAAAACCTAAATGTAACAGCATAAAATGGTATACTCCACCATCAATATTACCAGAGTATTACTCTAAGCTTCAAGAGTATTATAGGCTAGATTTAACAGATGGAAAATCTAGTAATGATGAAGTATTAGATGATGGAAAATATAATCCTGGTACAAAGTATGTGCTTTATGGTAGCCTAAAAGAAAGCACAGTTAGAATACGACCATCTAAGTACAAAGATATATTAGCTATGGTAAGTAATTCTTTAAAAACAGTAGAAGTGTCTGACAGTGATGTAAGAAAGGCAGTTGAAAAATTAGTAAGCAAACAAATGCAAAATCCAACTATAAAGCATGTAATATGTGAAATTGTAGATATGAGTGATGTTATAGTGCTAGAAGATATTTTTGCAACTATAGATAGTATCGATTCAATAGAACATGATATATTAAAAAATGAGATAAAACTATATGTTTTTGACCCTAATAGTATTTGTCATGTTAGTGAAGAAGAAAAACATAAAGTATACTTAGATATAAAAAGAAGAATAGAAGAAGGATTTTATACTAAAAAGCTAGAATTTTTGGACATGCTTCGTTATGATAAGACAATGGACCCTAAAAATAGGGATTCATATTTAAGATGTGGTGTTATGCCAAAAGAAAATGAGAGCCCAGAGCAATGCTATGATAGAGTAAAATCATATTTAGAGCAACTATATAGAGATTTTGAAAGATATAAAGATAACTATGAAGAATTTAAAATTAACATACTAAACAAAATACCTAGAGCAATATCACCTGAAAGAGATGAATGGGATAGAAGGTATAATGATGAAGCTATAACTGAAGCATTAGTACAAGGCTATGTTAGATTTTTTAGTGGTATTTATATATCACAAGATGCTGAAATGAATATATGTACTACAGCAGATGCAAGACGAAGATTTAGATATAATAGAGCATTTCAAGTTACAAGTCTTGGTATTTTTGATTCTGATGCGATGCAGATAGATAAGGTTATAGATATAGAGGAAATAAGACAAAGAAATATTGAACTAAAGAAAAAAAGAGAAATGAACGAAAGATAGGAGGAATATAGTATGGCAAATTACACTGCTATAGAATATTTAAGTATGAAGACACCACTTGCATATCAAATAAGTGAATATGATTGTGCACAAGTTACATTATTAAATGCGTTAAGATATTTATACGCAAGAGGAGAAATATCTCCAACGATTGTAAAGGATATTACACAGTATACTTTAGATACATATAATTCAAAAGGTGAACTTGGAAAATGTGGTACATCACCTTATGTAATGGAGTATCTAGGAAATTGGATTAACAATAATATTAGCGGATTATGTGTAGACCTTAAAGCTGAAGTATTAAAAGAAGATGAAGCAAGTATATATAGTGATAAACTTGAGTTTTGCATGAAAAACGGTGGAGTAGCTATTCTTAGAGTATGGAGTGAATGTGAACATTATGTACTATGTACAAAAATGGACGAGAAAAATGCGTATATTTTTGACCCATACTACGTTCCAGAAGATGATTATGATGATGACCCTGAGTGTACAATTGTTACAGATAAGCCATTTGAGTATAATAGAGTGGTTAGTAAAGTTAGAATAAACTCTAAATCTAAAAGAGATTTTGCAATAGTTAGAAATGAGAATAAAATGATATTATTACTATACAGAAAGAAGTAAGACTTTGGTTTTACTTCTTATGTATTTACATAATGTGGTATAAATGATATAATATCACAAGTTGAAAGGAAATAAAATGAAGAAAGATAGAGAATAT
Organism: uncultured Clostridia bacterium; assembly: GCA_947628575.1. GTDB lineage: Bacteria > Bacillota > Clostridia > TANB77 > CAG-465 > CAG-465. The sequence continues at coordinate 13,409 of CANRAK010000011.1, forward strand.
ACAAAAGTAATAGTAGATGAAAAGGCAAGAAAACAACAAGAGGAAGGACATCCATGGGTTTATGATAATGAAGTTGTTAAAATAGATGGAGAATATAAAAACGGAGATATAGTAGATGTTATATCACAAAAGGGTAAATATCTTGGCTCAGGCTTTATTAATAATAACTCTAAAATTATGATAAGGATAATATCTAGAAATGCTAATGATGTATTTGATGAAAAATTTTGGGAACGTAGAATAAAGTATGCGTGGGAATACAGAAAAACAGTTATGCAAGAAGATATTAAATGCTGTAGAATTATTTTTGGTGAGGCAGATGAGTTTCCAGGCCTTACTATAGATAGATTTAATGATATATTAGTAGCACAAGTTTTATCTTTAGGTATAGAACTAAGAAAAGATATAATATTTAATTTGTTATATAAAATACTTATAGAAGATAACCAAGAAATAAAAGGAATATACGAAAGAAATGATGTACAAATTAGAACTTTAGAAGGACTAGAAGAATATAAAGGATATTATAAATTAAATAATGTAGATATACCAAACTATACCGTTACTGTTATTGAAGAAAATGGGATAAAATATGATGTAGATGTTGAAAATGGGCAAAAAACAGGTTTCTTTTTAGACCAAAAATATAATAGACGTGCAATTTCAAGAATTGCTAAAGGAAAGAACGTTTTAGATTGCTTTACACATACTGGTTCATTTGCTTTAAATGCTGCAAAAGGTGGAGCAAAACATGTACATGCTGTAGATATTTCTGATACTGCTATACAAATGGCAAAAGAAAATGCTAAAATTAATAATTTGGAAGATAATATGAGCTTTGAAGTTACTAATGTTTTTGATATGCTACCTAATATAACAAATAATGAGTATGATTTTATCATTTTAGACCCTCCAGCATTTACTAAGTCTAGAAAGACTATAGAAAATGCAAAACGTGGATATAAACAGATAAATTATAGGGCAATGAAAGCATTACCTAGAGGTGGTTACTTAGCTACTTGTTCATGCTCACATTTTATGAGAGAAGATAAATTTATTACTATGCTTAAAGAGGCAGCAAAAGATGCTGGAGTAAAGCTTAGACAAGTTGAGAAAAGACAACAAGCACCTGACCATCCAATATTATTAAATGTAAGTGAAACAGACTATTTGAAGTTCTTTATATTTCAAATAGTATAGTAAAAAGGGGAATAAAATGAATAGAACAAAAAGAAGAATTTTTGAAACATCCATAGACTTATTTGCTAAAAAAGGCTATGATGCAACTAGCATAGAAGAAATAACTTCCGTTGTTGGTATTGCAAAAGGAACATTATACTATCATTTTTCAAGTAAAGAGGAAATATTAGATTTTTTAATAGATGAAGGTCTTAAATTACTAGAGCATAGTTTAGAGATAAAAATTAAAAAGGCTAATAGTTTTGAAGAAAAAATATATGAGATTTTATGTGTCGAGCTAAAAGTAGTAGATAGATATGAAAACTTAATAAATTTAATAGTAAAAGAACTTTGTGGAAATGAGAAAAGAAATATTAGATGTAGACAAGGTGTATATGAGTGTATAAATGTAATAGAGAAAGTATTAATAAAAGCAGAAGAAAATAATGAGATAGTAAATTGTAATCCTAGATATATTGCTTATGAGATATTTGGAATTATATGCTCAAGTACTATACTTAAATATGAAAATAATGGCAAGATAGATATTAAAGATTTAGCAAGTAAATACTCTACTGCAATAATATCTGGTTTAAAAAATAGATAGTGTAAATACATTATCTATATTTTTTCAAAAAAGTTGAAACTTTTTTAAGAAAAAAATGCACTATAAAATGAAAGGAGATATTTAATATGAGTACTCAAATATCTTTAGAAAAATTTAGGCAAATATATGATGATACATATAATGAAACTTTAAAGTACATAATTTGTAATACGTCTAATATAGATGATGTAAATGAACTGTTACAAAGTACCTATGTAGAATTATATATAATGTTAGAAAAGAAAAAGAGCATTTTACTAGATAATGTACAATCATACATTATTGGTATTGCTAAAAATAAAATAAAAAGACATTATAGTATAATTAAAAGATTTTGGAATGTACATAAAGTAGTAGATGTAGAAAGTGATAGTGTAGAGCAGGAAATACCAGATAATTTTAGTATAGAAGATGTAGTAGTAACTAAAGAAATTGCTCAAAAAGTATGGGAGTATATAAAGAAAAAAGATATATTAACTACAAAAATATTCTACTTATACTATTACAACGAGCTAAAATTATCTCAAATAGCAGCAGAGCTTAATATTACTGAGCAAAATGTTAAAAACAAATTATACCGTACTTTAAATGAATTAAGAAAGAATTTTTTGAAGGAAGGTGATTAAGATGATTAACAGAATAAAAGAAGTAATAGATAACGAATATAACAAAGAAAGAAACTACGAAGAAATAATTAACAAAACAAGTAAAAAGAGAGAATTTAAAGCAAGATTTGTATTAGTACCAGCTTCAATACTAGTTATAGTTTTAATATCTGTATCATTACTTTTAACTAAAACAAGCAAAGATAATAATAATGTAATAGTTTCTAAAAATGATAATAATGACTATATATATATAAATGAAGAAGATATCCAAAATACAGCATCAGCACAACTAGATGTTGATGCAAGAGCTATACAAGTAAATGATATGTATGAAAGATGGCCATTTTTATATAATGTAGAAGTACCAGAAGATATGGAACTTAAAGAGGCATTTCTAGTATTTGTAAGAGATGGTGGAGATGATTATACTAAGGAAAGACAAACTCAAATAGTATATGAAGGCACAAAAGAAAGAGATAGCTATATTGAAATAGCATTTACAAAAGAAGATGAAGTATTAAGATGCTTATATTACTTTACAAATAATCAAGTAAAATCTCGTATTGGAAATACAGAACTTCAAATAGTAAAAATTGGAAATACTAGTTATTATACTAAATTTAGATACAATGACTTAACATTTGAAATAGAAGGAAGAAATATAACAGGTGTAGAATTTATAAAATTATTGAAATCTATTATAGTATAACTTAAGAAAATTATAATATAATAAAATAGCATAAAGTATAGATTTTTCTATCGCTTTATGCTATTATTATATTAAATTGGAGGTAATTATGGAAATAGATAATAAAAGTTTAATTGAAGCTATAAACAAAATGAAAGAAGAGAAAACATTAGAATCACAAAATAGAGTTGTTGCAGAAGTATTAAAGGCAAAATTTATGTGCCCTGTAGTATTGCAATCAGCTCCTAAAGGTGGTGGAAAAATAACAATAGATAAAACTACACAAATACAATTTTCAGTTGTAAAAACTACAGAGGGTAAAAATTATTTAATAGCATTTACTACTGAAGAAGAAGTGCATAAATGGCAAAAAGAGAAGACACAACAGTCTATAATATATACATTTGAAGACTATGCAATGATTTCTACTAATAATGAGAATATAGAGGGCTTTATTATAGACCCTAAGGGCTGTAATTTAGTATTTACAAAAGAGATGATAAAGAATATAAAAAGCAATATAACTAGTGAAAGTACAGTAGAAAAAGACTCACAAATAGAGCTTGGTATTCCTAAAGATTATCCACAAGAATTAGTAGATAAGCTTAAAGATTTATTTATGAATATTCCTCAAATAAAAAGAGCATATTTACAATTAATGGTTAAAGATGAAGCAATGAGCTATTTAGTATTAATAGATGCAGATGGAAATGAAAAAGAATACTTTAATACAATAGCTAGTGCTGCTATTCCTTTCTTAAATGGAATGCCATTAAATTTAGCGTCACTTAATACAGAATTTGGTCAAAAAGCAATAGAAGAATTTAGTCCTTTTTATGTTAAAGAGTAAATATAAATTTTTAGTAAAGGAGAGAAACTCTGTGATGAAAAATAAAAAAGTAATATTTATGCTAATTTTTAGCGCTTTTGTAGTATTTTTAGCACCAAATGTTATTCTAGCAAGTGAGGGTAAAGTTACAATTACAAATGATTATGCTACAAAAAGTATAAGCAATTTTTCAACAATTAGTAATATAGAATACTCAAATCATATTTCACAATCTCATACTAAACAACAAATTAAACAAAAATATGAAAGCACAGTATTATATAACTATTCTAATTCAGTATATAAAGTACAACCATCAGACAAAAGTCCATATGTTGCTGGAAGTTTAAAAGATGATGTTATTAATGATACTTTAAGAAGAATTAATTTTTATAGATGGCTATATGGAATAGATGAAGTAGAATTAAATGCAGATAAAATGGAAAGAAATCAAAAAGGTGCAGTTATATTATCTAAACTTGGTATGTTAACTCACCAACCTCCAAAACCAGACGATATGGATACCGATTTTTATAACGAGGCTTATGCAGGTTGTTATGTAGGTCATGAATCTGGTGATAAATATAGTGGAAACTGTGCAATGGGTGATAGAACATTATATTCTGCTATAGATGGGTATATAAGTGATTTATATAATATTAGTACTGAGTACGGTGCTGTTGGACATAGAATGAGCTTACTATATCCTTATGCTACAAGAACAAGCTTTGGTCAATGTAATACATATAATACAGTTTCTATGTATTATGAATTTCAAGATGAAAGTAATCCATTAGATGAAGATTACTATGCTTTTCCAACACCAGGATATTTTCCAGTAGAGCAATTTTATGTTAGAGAGTTTTGGTCATTATATTTTGCAAATCAGTCTAATATAAGTTTAGATGCAAATAGTAAAATACAATTTACATATAATGGAAAAACATATAATGCTGAAGATTTAGCTGTAGAACAGGGATATATGGCAATAAGCTTTAGAATGCCTAGTGAACTAAGAAATCTTCTTGGTGGAGATAATGCAAAAATGCCAGAAGTAACAATTAATGTAAGTGTAACAGGTGCTATAGATAAGACTACAGGAAATATATTAAGTTACAGCTATCCTGTTAAGTTTTTCTCTTTAAGTAAAGTATTAAATAGCATTACACTTAGTAGTACAAAAATTAATATGGCAGTAAATGGAAAAGAAAAATTAGAAATAATTAAAAAACCTACTAATGCAGTAGTTGATGGTACAGCAAAATGGGAAAGTACAAATATGGGTGTTGCTACTGTAGATAATAGTGGTAATATTACAGCTAAAAGTAAAGGAAATACTACTATTAAAGTAACACTTGATGGTGTTAGTGCAAGTTGTGAAGTAATAGTAGCAGACAAATTAAAAGGTGATGTAGATAAAAATGGTGTTGTAGATGCAGTAGATGCATCTAAAGTACTTACATTATTTAAAAATCAAAATGCAACACAGGAAGAAATAGAATTAGGCGATGTAGATGGAAAACCAGGACTTACTGCAGTAGATGCAATGACAATTCTTACTGCATTTAAAAATAAAACTGCATTATAAAATAAATATAAAACTATAGAGAAGAGTTTATTTAAAATTCTTCTCTTTTTTTACATAATTTCTTAAATTTAGATTTATTGTATTATATTATTGTTCAAATTTCCAAAATATGCTAAAATACTCTTGTGAGGTTATATGAGAAAACAAAAACTTACAAAAAAAGAAAAGAAGATAATAACAATACGATTTATAATAATAGCACTTGCTATAGGGTTAATTGCATATCTTACATATTTAGCTTTACCTTTTATCTCTAAGCTTGCTACGGAGCAGTCAAGAATAGAGCTTAAAAATGATATAGCTAATATGGGCTTAAAAGGAGTGATTATTACTCTAGGACTACAAGTATTGCAAATAATTGTAGCAATAATACCAGGACAACCAATGGAAGTTATAGCAGGTATGCTATATGGAACTTGGGGTGGAATGTTACTTTGCTTAGTTGGAATATTAATTGGTTCAACAGTTGTATTTTATTTAACTAGAAAGATAGGAATGAATTTTATACAAATCTTTTTTGATAAAGAGCAAATTAATAAAATAAAAAGAAAAAAGATATTTAAGAATACTAAAAAACTAGAGTTATTTATGTTTATTATGTTTGTTATACCACTTGTACCAAAAGATATATTTATATATTTAGCAGGTATAAGTCCAATAAGCCCTAAGAAGTTTATGCTTATAACTACTGTTGCAAGAATACCAGGACTATTTATTACAGTATTTGCAGGAAATAATTTATCTGAGGGTAATTTTATTATTGCAACAGTGCTAGTTACAGTATTTTTAGTGTTAGGAATAGCAGGTTATATTATAAGTGACAAAGCAGAAAAAATTATAGAAAAAGAAAAAATATAAAAAAATAGCAAGCTAAAATATATGAGTTAATTTAGCTTGTTTATTTTAACTATGCAAAACTTGAAAAAATGTGCTATTTGTAGTAAAATATTATCGTTAAGGTGAAATAAATGTTTGTAAAAAATGATAATGAATTTACATGTGTAAATTGTAATAGAAAAGTTGAAAAATTAAAATATACTTCTAGAGATCATTGTAACTATTGTCTATATTCATTACATGTAGATATTACACCTGGAGATAGAGCTAATCCATGTAAAGGATTACTTGTCCCAATAAATGTTATAGATACAGCAAAAAAGGGTAAAGTAATAATATATAGATGTAGTAAATGTGGAAAAGAAGTTAGAAATATTGTTGCAAATGATGATAATCAAGAGCAAATATATAAAATAATAGAAAATTATACAAGGGGAGTTGTAAAATAATGGAATATAATAAGTTGTTATATAGATATGTAGTGAGAAAACTCAGACGAAATTAGCAAGAACTAATACTAAATTTGAAAGGGGATAAAAATGGAAGAAATAAAAAATAGCATTGCAAATAGTATATGGAATGCTTTAAAAAATGAAAATATAACTGTAGAAGAAGTAGCAGATAAGATAGAAGTACCAAAAGATAAAAATAATGGAGATTTTGCTTATCCATGTTTTAATCTTGCTAAAGTGTTAAGAAACTCACCTGTAAATATAGCAAATAATATTAAAGATAATATTAAATTAGATAAAAAAATAAAAAAAGTAGAAGTTGTAAATGGCTTTTTAAATTTTTATGTAGATAGTGAACATATTGTAAATGATGTATTAAAAGAAATTGTAAAAAAAGGAAATGATTATGGAAAATCTAATGAAGGAAATGGTATAAATATAATTGTTGAGTATTCATCACCAAATATAGCTAAACCATTTCATTTAGGACATTTTAGAAATACTGTACTTGGAAAAGCATTATATGATTTATATGAAGAATTAGGCTATAATGTTATAGGTATAAATCATTTAGGAGACTGGGGTAGACAATTTGGTATACTAATAGAAGGATATAGAAGATTTAAAGATGAATATAACTTAGAAGAAAATCCACTTCAAGCTTTATCTGATATCTATACAAGAATAAATCAACTAGCAAAAGAAGATGAGAGTATTATAGATATAGCAAGAAAAAACTTCAAAAAACTTGAAAATGGTGATGAAGAGCTACTTAAGCTTTGGAAAAATTTTAGAGATATATCTTTAAAAGAATACAATAGAATTTATGAAGTACTTGGAAGCAAATTTGATTCATTTAATGGCGAAGCTTTTTATAATGATAAGATGCAAGAAGTAATAGAAATTCTAGATAAAAAAGGTGTTTTAAAAGAGAGTCAAGGGGCAAAAATTGTAGAAGTTGGAAATAATATGCCACCATGTATAATACTTAAATCTGATGGTACTACAATTTATGCTACACGTGATTTAGCTGCTATACTATATAGAGCAAGAACTTATGATTTTACAAAGTGTATATATATAACTGCAACAGAGCAAATTTTACATTTTAAACAAGTTTTTGAGGCAGCTAAATACTTAGTAGATGAAAAATATCAAAAGGGACTAGTTCATGTATCATACGGAATGATTAGACTTAAAACTGGTAAGATGTCAACAAGAGAAGGTAATGTAATATATGTAAATGACCTAATTGAAGATGCAGTAAAAAAAGCAAAAGATATTATATTAAATAAAAATTCTGCTTTAGAAAACATAGATACTGTAGCAAAACAAGTAGGGATAGGTGCTTTAATTTTTAATTATCTAAAAAGTGGAAAAAATAAAGATATAATATTTGATTTAGATGAAACATTAAGATTTGATGGTGAAACTGGACCATACGTACAGTATACATTTGTTAGAACAAAATCTATACTTGAAAA